>CAYGXT010000098.1:0-8679 GCA_964353695.1 uncultured Myxococcaceae bacterium | reverse complement strand
TGCCGCATACGCCCGGCGCGCCCTGGCCGACGCTGCGCGAGATGATCGAGAGCGGCAAGCGCCTCGTGGTGCTCAGCGACGACGGCTCCACGCCCGCGCCCGCATGGCACGTCTACGTCTGGTCCGTTGCCTGGGAGACGCACTTCACGAATCTCAACCGCAGCGACTTCCGCTGCACGCCGAACCGCGGCCGCACCACGAACGAGCTCTTCATCTTGAATCATTTTCTGACGCGCAATACGGCGGTTCCCTTCGAAGCTGCGCAGACCAACGCGAATCCGTTCCTCATCGACCGTGCCCGGCAGTGCTGGCGGGAGTCGGGACGCTTTCCGAACTTCCCGACCGTGGACTTCGCGACAACGGGGAGCGTGGTCGAGGCCTCCCGCCTGCTGAACGCCGATTTCGCCGTAGACGGAGGGCTCCCCCCCTCCCCGTAGGCCGGCCCTGCCGCCCACTGGACAGCCCGTGAACGCGAGCTTTCCTATTAATCGGGAGCGGTGCGCGGGTGCGCTCCGCCCTGGGAAACGTATCCAATAAAGCGAGTGCCCCATGTACTGGAAGAGCGAAGGGAAGGAACACTCGGAGGAGACCGAGGCGGCGATCGAGTCGCTGTTCGGGAGCCTTCATGCACGGGCGGCGGAGAGCCGCGGCCAGAGCTCACTGCGTCTCGACGAGTGGGTAGATCTCACGACGGCCCTGCGCATTACGCAGGCGCTGCGTGACTGCCGTGGAAACCGGTCTGCCGCGGCGAGAGCCCTGGGAATCGGACGCCGCACGCTCTACACCAAGATGCAGAAGCTGGGTGTGGAAGTGGGCTGGGCGCCTCCGCCCGTAGAGGAATGGAGCATGACCGGGTCTCGCTGACCCGCGCTCTGCTCGTCCCGTGCCGACGCCCCTCAGACCCGGTCGAGGGCGGCCGAGGCGTGGGCGGCGGCCAGCTTGTAGTCGGCCTTGCCGTTCGGCGCGCGGAACATGCGCTCGACAGCCACCAGCCGCTTTGGCGTCTTGTAGCCCGCAAGGCGCTGGCGAACGTGGTCGCGGAGGCTTCCCTCGTCGAAGCTTCTCCCTGGGCGAAGCTGCACGACCGCCGTCACCGCCTGGCCCCAGCGCTCGTCGGGAAGGCCCAGCACCAGCGCATCCTCCACGTCGGGATGCGTCTTCAGCGCCTCCTCGACCTCCTCGGGGTAGACCTTCTCCCCAGCGGTGTTGATGCATACGCTGCCGCGGCCGAGCAGCGTGAGCGTTCCATCGGCTTCCACCGTGCACCAGTCTCCGGGCATCGAGTAGCGCACGCCGCGGATCACCGGAAAGGTCTCGGCTGACTTCTTCGGGTCCTTGTGATAGCCGACCGGGATCGGGCCCGAGCGGGCGATGAAGCCGCGCTCACCGCTGCCGGGCAAGACCTCGCGGTAGTCCTCGGTGAAGACCTTGCAGCTCTCGCCGATCACGAATTTTGCCGTGCGGCTCTCGCCGTTCGCGGAGGTGACGGAACTCCCGAAGCCCACGGCTTCGGAGGAGCCGAAGGCGTCCATGAGCAGCATGCCCGGGTGATGGGCGAGGAGGCCCAGCTTCACCTCACGGCTCCACATCACGCCGGAGGAGATGATGAGCCTCAGCGAGGAGAGGTTCCAGCGTCCGGGGCTCTCGTCGAGGGCCTTCAGCATCGGACGCGCAAAGGCGTCACCCACGATCACCACGGACCCCGCGCGATGACGCTCGATGGTGTCGAAGAGCTCGGCAGAATCGAAGCCGATCGAGCGCAGCGTCACGATCGGGCCGCCCCCCGTGAGGGCGCTGATGGCGGTGAAGAGGCCGGTGCCGTGCATGAGCGGACAGGCCGGGATCTGCGCCGGCGATACGCCGAAACGGCGCACGTTCTCGACGTGGATCTCGGGCGTGGCCGGCGCCTCGCCGGCATTGGCCACCGCATTGCGCCCGGAGCCGAGGGCTCCCCACAGATCTCCGGAGCGCCACATCACGCCCTTCGGCATGCCCGTGGTGCCACCCGTGTAGACGAAGATCAGATCGTCGGCAGAGCGCTCGAGGTCGAGGGGC
Source organism: uncultured Myxococcaceae bacterium (assembly GCA_964353695.1). GTDB lineage: Bacteria > Myxococcota_A > UBA9160 > UBA9160 > UBA9160 > MYXO. The sequence goes on along the minus strand of CAYGXT010000098.1, from coordinate 6,624 downwards.
TCGCCGGAGCCGCTCTCGGCCAGCGCCTCGAATCCCTCGGCGAACGGGGCCGGCGCGCCGCCTGCCTGCACGAAGCCGACGATGCCCGGCAGCCGTCCGCGTATGCGCTCGAGGCGTTCCGTGAACTCCTCGCTGAAGACGACGAAGCGAGCGTCGGAATTGTCGAGGATGTACCAGAGCTCGTCGTCGAGATAGCGGTAGTTGACGTTCACCTGGACGAGCCGCGCCTTGAGGCAAGCGGCCAGGCTCTCCATATACTCCGTGCCGTTGCGCAGGTAGAAGGCGACGCGATCGCCGGGCTTCGCGCCGCGGGCGATCAGGGCTGCGGCCAGGTTGTTGCTGCGGCGCCGGAGATCCGCCCAGGTGAGGAGCCGGTCGTCGTGCGCCAGCGCCAGGCCGTCGCCCGGCAAAGCGGCCTCGACGCCGTCCAGCAGATCTCCGAAGTTCCAGCTCATCTTTCGCATGCAAAGCTCCCGGTTTCACAAAACTTTCTGACGGGCCGCCAGGGCCGGAGCGGAAGCGCCGGTCGCGCGGGCATGCGATTGTAGCTGGATTCAGGAACGAGTCCGGCAGCACGATTGGAGCGAATCGGAGCAGCACGGAATCGGAGCAGCAGGGGAGGGGAGCCATGAAGAGGATGCGACGTGGGGCCTATCTGGCGCTTGCGGCCACGGCCCTTCTGCTTGCGCCCAGTGCACGCGCTGGCGAGTCCGGCTGGCAGGAGTACCAGAGCAAGAAGTACGGTTTCGCGCTCACACTGCCGCCTGAGTTCGCACTGCAGGACGCGGACAAGACGACGACCTTCCTCTACCAGCCCGGCGCCGACGGCAGCGGGCCCGTCGAACCGGCCCTCATGGTCTACGTGAACTGGACCTGGATGCCGGACGTGGCGTCGAAGGTGATGCACGACGTCAACAAGAAGTCGGAGCTGCAGAACATGACGTCGCCGGATCCCGACTACCGGGATCTGATCGAGTTTGACCGCAAGAAGGGCTACGCCTACGACGGCAACACCTACTGGTACAAGGAGGCGGACAAGGCGAAGTCCGACGAGATCCACCGCTGGCACATCAAGTCCTACGGCAACAAGAGCGCCTACACCCTCGGCCTCACGGGCACCTACGGCCAGTTTGCGAAGTGGGGCCCGGTCTACGAGAAGGTGGTGAAGAGCTTCCGGCTGATCCCGATGGAGTCCCAAGCCGCAAAGTAGCGCGCCTCGGGGCCGAGAGGTGCTAACGCAGCGCGAGCCCGGCAACGTCTTCGAAGTCCGCGCGGTTCAGCGTCCAGAGCGTTGCACCGTGCGCGAGCGCGCAAGCGGCGATCGCGAGGTCGATCTCCCGGCCGCGCGGCCGGCGCAGCCTCCGGTAGAGCCGCGCCGCGATCTGCGATTCGGCGGCGCCGAATGCGACCGTCTTATCTGCCGGGAACAGACCCTCCTGGGCCGCGAGCTCCTGCGGGATGCGCGGGCCCCGCAGCCATTCGTAGAACACCAGCGAGCTCATGCAGATGCGCTCCCCTTCTTCGATCGCAGCGCGAAGGGCCGGGGCCGAACGCTTTGATCCGCTGAGCGCGTCGATCAGGACGGAGGTATCGAGGTGGATCATCGGCGCGCGGCGCCGCTTCGGCGACCGCCGGCACGGCGTGCGGCGCGGACCGCCCGGATCTCAGTGTCGGCTTCGCGAGCGGTCCGCACCGGGATCGGAGGCACCAGCTCGTCGAACGCGGCGAGAAGCCGACGTCGCTCGGCCTCCCCCGTGCGGCCGATGCGCTCGGCGTAGTCGCAGATCGCGTCGCGCACGATCTCGCTCTGGGGCTTGGCGAGGCGTTCCGCGGAGCCGCGGAGCCGGGCAACGGTCGCCTCGTCGAGAGTGAAGGTCATCTTTACCATACCCATGCCATACTACCATACAGTGCCGCGAGGATGCGTCAAGCGAGAGGGCCGGGCCCCGCCGCGATAGACTGCGCGCCAGCATGAGAGCCCTCGAGTACCGCGACCACCGCGGCGACCCCGACGGCTGGGCCCGTGAGCTCGGCATCTCGCGGGAGGCCGTGGAGATCTACCTCGCGAGCGATGTGATTGATCTGCACCTCGACTCCTTCATCTGGAATCGGATCTTCCACTACGACCTGCGCAAGCGGCACGGTCGCGGCATTTTCGATGCGCGCTTCTACGGCATGGTGGATTTTCCGCGCGTTCGCGAGGCCTGCCTCACGGGCGGCGTCTGGATCATCACCACCAACCCCTTGCGAAGCACGGCGAAGCGGCCGGAGGTCTTTCTCGAGAACCTGCGGCGAATGCAGGGGATCGTCGAGAGCGTGCCGAACGACTTCCAGCTGGTTCGCAACGCGAACGAGTACCGCAGGGCGCGAACGGCGGGCCGGCACGGCGCCTTCCTAGGAATCCAGGGCGGCAATGCCCTGGATCGCGATCCGGATGACCTCGACCTGATCCCCGACGATCTGGTGCTGCTCGTGACGCTGGTCCACCTCTCGACCTCTCGTCTCGGGGTAACGAGCGCGCCCATGCTGGCAGGAAGTCGAGACGGGCTGACGACGTTCGGCAAGGAGTACGTGAAGCGCCTCAACGCGAAGAAGATCTTCGTGGATCTCGCGCACATCAATCGCGAGGGCTTCTTCGACGCCGTGGCGGTGCACGACCGGTCGCAGCCGCTGCTCGTGAGCCATACCGGGGTCAAGGGCGTAACGGACCACTGGCGAAACCTCGACGATGAGCAACTTCGTGTGGTGGCTGCCACGGGTGGCGCGGTCGGTGTCATGTACCAATCGAGCTTTCTCGGCGAGCCCTTCTGGGGAGGCAAGGCCGAGGGCGTCGTGCGACACCTGGCTCATATCATCGAGACCATCGGCGAGGATCACGTCTGCCTCGGCAGCGATTGGGACGGCGCCATCTGCCCGCCGCGAGACCTCGCAACGCCCCTCGACCTGCCCCGGCTGGTGGAGCTCTGCCTGGGCCGCGGCTGGAGTGCGGAGCGGATCCGGAAGATCCTCGGCGGAAACTTCTTGCGGGTAGTCGAAGCGCTACGTGGCTGAGCCGGAATCCGACATTCCGCGCGGCGAGTATCCGCGGCCGGAGCTGCGGCGGCCGCGCTGGCTCTGCCTGAACGGGCTGTGGGAGCTCGAGCTCGACGACGCCGACCGCGGGCTCGCGGCGGGCTGGCATACGGGCCGTGCGTTCTCCCGCCGCATCGTCGTGCCGTATCCGCTCGAATCCGAGCTCTCGGGTATCGGCGACCTCACGCCGCATCCGATCGTCTGGTATCGCCGCTGCTTCACGCTTCCGGAGGCCTTCCTTGCGGAGAGGCTCGTGCTGCGGATCGGCGCCTGCGATCACGCGGCGCGCGTCTTCGTGAACGGCCGCGAGGTGGGGACGCATCGCGGGGGCTACACGCCCTTCGGCTTCGACGTGGCGCACTGCCTGCGCCTGGGTGAGAACGAGATCGTCATACGCGTCGAGGATCGCGAGACCTGGGCGCAGCCTCGCGGCAAGCAGATCATCGGAGCAGGAGGGACGGGCATCGATTACGACGCCGTCACGGGCATATGGCAGAGCGTCTGGCTCGAGCCGCTGCCGCAGCTCTGCGTCGAGAGCGTCTGGTCGCGCTACTCGCTCGAGCGGCGCGAGCTCGCGGTGCAGGTCGAGTTCGGCGCGGCCCAGGACGTGGCGCTCTTTGGTGGCGAGGTCGAGGCGACCTTATTCGACGGCGAGGTCGAGATCATGCGGGGCAGCGCTCCCGGCTTCGGCCGCCCGGAGGCGCGAGTGGTGCTGGCCGTGCCCGCGCCCCGGCACTGGTCGCCGGACGATCCGCATCTGTATCGCCTCGTCGTACGGCTCCTGTGCGAGGAGCGCGTGGTCGACGCGGTCGAGTGTGACCTGGGGCTGCGAGAGGTCTCGTGGCAAGACGGCTCGCTGCGCCTCAACGGCGAGCCACTGTATCTGCGGGGCCTTCTCGACCAGGGCTACTTCCCGGGAGGCTGGTACGCGGCAGCGACCGACGCGGATCTGCGTCGCGACGTCGAGCTGGTGCGGGCCATGGGCTTCAACATGGTGCGCAAGCACCAGAAGGCGGAGGACCCGCGCTTCCTCTACTGGGCCGATCGCCTCGGGCTGCTGGTCTGGGCCGAGCTTCCGAGTGGGCGCGACTTCACGACCCAGCTCGTGACGTCGCTCGCCAGCGAGTGGGCCGCGCTGGTGCGCCGCGATCGCATGCATCCGAGCATCGTAGGCTGGGTGCCGATGAACGAATCCTGGGGCGTCTGGCAGCAGGGCGCGCGTCCCGAGCAGCGCGCGCTGGTGGAGGCGCTGACCGCCCTCACGCGCGCCCTCGATCCAGGTCGACCCGTGCTCGGAAACGACGGCTGGGAGTGGAGTACGGGCGATCTGCGCGGCATCCACAGCTATGCGCCGACGGGCGAGGCGCTGGTGCGGCATGTACGCGCGATCCTCGCCGACCCGGATGCCGAGGTGCTGCTCTCCTCCGAGCTGCTCGGCCCCAAGCGCGGCGTGCTTCCCGGAGCAGATGCCACGGGGCGGGCGGTCGTGCTCTCGGAGTGCGGCGGCATTGGCTACGTCGCCGCGCAGGGGCCCGCGCTCGAGCGTGAGCTCTTCGTCTACGGCAGCCTGCCGCGCACACCCGCAGAGCTCGACGCCCGCCTGAGGGATCTGGCCGCCGGCATCGCGGCGCTCCCGGAGCTCGCGGGCTTCGTCTGGACGCAGCTCACGGATGTGCAGCAAGAGCGCAACGGTCTGCTCGACTTCGAGCGCTGCCCGAAGCTGCCGCTCGAGACGCTGCGCGAGATCTTCGGCGCCCTCGGCGCCCCTACTGCACCGTGATCGCGATCGGCTCCGAGTACAAGGGCGGGTCGTGCGGTATGTGCCGGTCATCGCCCAGCAGGATCTGGAGCGTGTGCGGGCCCTGCGGCAGCTCGAGCTTCACCTCCGTGAGGCCGGATCCATAGTGCACGTGCTGGCCGTCGGTCGGAATCGGCTGGTCGAGGCCCGGGAGCGGCGAATCGATGATCAGGTGGTAGTGGCCGGTATTCGGGAGCTGCACGCCTGCCGGCGCCACGCCCATGCCCGAGAGCCCGAAGCGGACCAGGACCGGGCTCGTAACCGTCTCTCCGGGAGCAGGACTGATCAGATAGACGCGAGCGCCCGCAGGCGAGGGCGTGCGCGCCGGCCTCTCCGCGGCCGGGGGCGGCAGAGTCCCTTCGGCACGCGGCACCAGCGGCAATGTGGCAAGCAGGACGGCGGCCACCGGAAGCGCAAGCGCGAGGCGGCGGGGCAGGGCGAGGGTCACGGGGTTCCTCCATTTCGGGGTCTGCAACCAGTCTAGCCCGCGCGGCCAGCGTCGAAGTCGCGCTTTCGATTTGCAACGCAATCTCAAGGCGCTAACGGTCGATGTGGGGTGAGGGAGTTTTGAACATGAGAATAGTCCTCTGCCGGGGCGCAATGGCGCCCGGAATTGCTCTCGTTCTTGCCGGCGCGCTGGCGTTCGGCTGCGCCACGGGCGAGGCGCCGCGGCCGGAGCGGGTCTCCGCGCCGGAGCCGGAGGCCGCGCCCGAGGTGGCGACCGAACCCGTGCCGGCCGGTGACGGTGGCTGGGGCTACCTGATCGAGAAGCTCACCCGGGACGGCCTGCCCCGGGAGCGCGCCTTGCGCACGTTCCAGGACCCGCGCTTCGAAGAGTTCGACGGCCTCCCGTTCAGCATCGCGCCGAAGGAATCTCACGCTCTCTATCGCAACTTCCTGCGGCCTGGGAGCGTGTCGCTCGCAAAACAGTGCCGTGCCGAGCACGCGATCGCCTTCGAGCACGCGGAGAAGACGCAGCAGGTCCCGGCGAGCGTCGTGGCGGCGATCCTGCACGTCGAGACGGGCTGCGGGCGCAATACGGGCTCGAGCGTGGTGCTCCATCGCCTCGCGCGGCTCGCCATGGCCAACGAGCCTCAGAATCTCGAGATGAACATCGCGCGCAACGCCACGGTCAAGGGCATGCGCAACTCAGCGCTGGAGCAGAGGACGCGCGACCGCGCGAAGTACCTCGAGGACCTCTTCTACCCGGAGGTGCGAGCGACCTTCGAGATCGCGGACCGGCAGCAGATCGACCCGCTCGACATCCGCGGCTCGGGCTCCGGGGCATTCGGCTACCCGCAGTTCCTTCCGACGAGCTATCTGCGCCACGCCGTGGACGGCGACGGCGACGGCGTGGTCAGTCTCTACGACGTCAGCGACGCGGCGTCCTCGGCCGCCCACTACCTGGCTGTCTATGGCTGGAAGCCCGGCATCAGCCAGGCGGAGAAGCGCCAGGTGATCTGGCATTACAATCGCTCGGAAGCCTACATCGACACCGTGCTCGGCTTGGCCGCGCGCATCGACGCGCCGGCGAAGGCGCCGAAGCCGGCCAAGGCCGCGAAGTCCCGTCCTACGACCAAGCAGCGGGTCGCGTCGGGCGGCTAGAGCGGCGGATGCGCAGAGCGGGGCCACTGCTCCGCGCTGCTGGTAGAGCAAAACGAGAGCGGCCGCCCCAAAAGGGGGCGGCCGCGGTCATCTCGGAATGCGCGCTATTGCGCAGGAGCTAGGCGCGCTGGCGGCGCAGCCTTGCGAGC
>CAYGXT010000097.1:0-8794 GCA_964353695.1 uncultured Myxococcaceae bacterium | reverse complement strand
GCGGGGCACTTAATGCGTTAGCTTCGGCACTGCAGGGGTCAATACCCGCAACACCAAGTGCCCAAAGTTTACGGCGTGGACTACCAGGGTATCTAATCCTGTTTGCTCCCCACGCTTTCGCGTCTCAGCGTCAGTCATCGTCCAGGTGGCCGCCTTCGCCGCTGGTGTTCCTCCCGATATCTACGTATTTCACCACTACACCGGGAATTCCACCACCCTCTCCGAGACTCTAGCGAGGCAGTTTCGAGTGCAGTTCCGGGGTTAGGCCCCGGGCTTTCACATCCGACTTACCAAGCCGCCTACACGCGCTTTACGCCCAGTGATTCCGAACAACGCTTGCGCCCTCCGTATTACCGCGGCTGCTGGCACGGAGTTAGCCGGCGCTTCCTTTGGAGGTACCGTCAGACAGCGAGACTGTTCGCCTCACCGCCATTCTTCCCTCCCGACAGAGGTTTACGACCCGAAGGCCTTCATCCCTCACGCGGCGTCGCTGGGTCAGGCTTGCGCCCATTGCCCAATATTCCCGACTGCTGCCTCCCGTAGGAGTCTGGACCGTGTCTCAGTTCCAGTGTGGCTGATCGTCCTCTCAGACCAGCTACCCATCACAGCCTTGGTGAGCCGTTACCTCACCAACTAGCTAATGGGACGCGGGCTCATCTTCAGGCGATAGCTTTCAAGAAGAGGCCACCTTTGGCCGCAGGATCCGAGGATCCCGTGGTCTTGCCCGGTATTAGCGCAGGTTTCCCCGCGTTGTCCCGAACCTGAAGGCAGATTACCCACGCGTTACTCACCCGTGCGCCACTGTACTCAGGGCCGAAGCCCCTTTCTCGTTCGACTTGCATGTCTTAAGCACGCCGCCAGCGTTCGTTCTGAGCCAGGATCAAACTCTCCAGTTTGAACTTGGCCGAGACCGGTTCGCGCTTTCGCGCGCACCGACTCGTTGTTCGTATGGGGCCTCGAGCCGGCCGAAGCCGTCCCGATCCCCGTAAGCCAATTGACTTATAGGACTCGCACCGTCCGATCGAGCCGACCCTGGCGAGGTCGACGCGATCATTGACCGCACGTTATTCCGTTTTCAAAGAGCGAAACGAAGCCCCTCAGAGCTTGTATCGAGCTCCTGGGACGAACGATCCACTTTCAAGGTAACGCCGCGTCGGGCCGAGGCCCGCCGGCAGGAGCAGCAGGTTATGGGAAAGGTCCTGCGCCGTCAAGGGCAGGAGTTGCCGGTCGAGAGCCACCCCGCGGGAATCTCGTCTCCAACCGACCGCCTCCACTCAAGCGAGCCGCAAGAGCGCGAAGCGCCGGCGTCCGGCACGGACGAGATACACCCCGGCGCCGAGCCGAGCCGCCGGATCGTCGACCCGCGCGCCGTCCACCTGCACCGCTCCCTCCGCCAGCAGCCGCCGTCCCTCGCTCTTGGAGGCGATCAGCCCGAGCTGCTGCAGCAGATCGAGAAGCGCCAGCGCGTCGGCGCCGTCGAGGCTGAGAACACGCTCCTCGAGGTTCTCCGGGGCCTCCTTCCGCTGCACCACGCGCCGGAAGTGCCCCTCCGCCGCAGCGGCTGCCGGCTCCCCGTGGAAGCGGGCCACGAGTCTCGATGCCAGCGCCTGCTTGAGCGCCAGCGGCTCGCCGCCACCCTTCGCCACCGCGTCACGCGCCGCCGTCAGATCCTTCCACTCGCCGGCGCCGAGCCTGTCCAGGTAGGTGAGCATCAGATCGTCCGAGATGCTCATGACCTTTCCGTACATCTCCTCCGGCGGCTCCAGAATGCCGATCGCATTGCCGAGACTCTTGGACATCTTCTCGCGACCGTCGGTGCCGACCAGCAGCGGATACACGATGACGGCCTGGGGCGGCTGCCCATAGGCTCGCTGCACCTCGCGCGCCATGAGCAGATTGAAGGTTTGATCGGTTCCGCCGAGCTCGACGTCGGCGTGCAGCGCCACGGAGTCGTAGGCCTGCACGAACGGATAGAGGAACTCGTGCACCGAGATCGGCTCGCCGCTGGCGTAGCGCTTGGCGAAATCGTCGCGCTCGAGGATGCGCGCCACCGTGTAGTGCGAGCAGAGCTGCACGATCTCGACGGAGGTCATGCGATCCATCCACTCCCCGTTGAAACGCACCTCGATGCGCTTCGCGTCGAGAACCTTGCCGACCTGCGCAACATAGGTCTCGGTATTGCGCCGGATGGCTTCGGGATCGAGGGCAGGCCTCGTCTTCTTCTTGCCCGACGGATCGCCGATGCGCGCGGTGAAGTCGCCGATCAAGAAGATCGGCGTGTGGCCGAGCTCCTGGAAGGTGCGGAGACCTTCGAGCACGACCGTATGGCCCAAATGAAGATCGGGCGCCGAGGGATCGCAGCCGAGCTTGACCCGCAGCGGGCGCTTCTCACGAATCGCCAAGGCGAGGCGGGGCCGCAGCTCCTCCTCGCCGAGGATCTGCTCCGCGCCGGCGTGGATCCGCTCCATCTGCCGCTCGACCTCGCGAAGGGTCTCAGCGTCCGTCACCTGCTTCCCATCCTCCTGCGACGCGGAGCATGCCGCGCTCGGTCAGGATGCCATCCATCTGCCGGTCGTGAGGCCCGACCGGCACCTCGTCCACGAGCTGGCACGAAAACGCCAGCGCCAAAAGGTCTGGCGCCGATACGCCGGGCGGGAACGTCCGGTCGTAGTGGCCGCCCCCGCGTCCGAGTCTCCTTCCCCTGCGATCGAAGCCGAGCCCGGGCACCAGCACCAGGTCTCCCGGCCCGAGCACCACCGAGGGAGCTCCTGCCGGCGGCTCCAGCAGCCCGAAATCTGCTCGCCGAAGCTCGTCCCAGCGTGCGAGCGGTGCAAAGTCTAGGGCTTCGCCGGGCCGCGCGCGCGGGAGAAGCGGTGTCCGGCCGAGCCGGCGGAGCAGCGCAAAGAGGGGCCGCGTCGGCATCTCGTCGGGAAGCGCCGCGAAGATTGCCACCTGGCGGGCGTGCAGCAGCTCTGGGCTCCGAGCGAAGTGCTGCATGGCCGCTGTTGCGCAGCGCTGTGCCGCCGAGCCGGCAGGCCGCGGCAGACGCCGCAGCGCCCGGCGGAGCCCCCGCTTGGACGCCAGCAACTCCGCCTCCGACAAGGATTTCAGCCCGCCTCCGCCGAATCCTCGAGCGCCGACTCGGCAAGTGCGATCAGCGCTCGCAGCCGATCGGGATCCACGGCCGGCCTCGCGGGCGACGCCCCCATCTCTTCCCGCTGGGCGAGCAGGTCGTTCGCCAGATTGAGCGCCGCGAGCACGGCCAGGTCGAGGGAATCTACGGTCTTCGTACGCTCGCGGATCCTGGTCATGGTCTCGTCGACGTAGCGGGCCACGCGCTCGACCTGCTCCTCGTCGGCCTCGCTCTTGATCCGATATTCGTGCCCGAGGATCCGAACGGCGATGGAGCGCCGGACAGACATCTACTCGGGGGCCGCGGCGAGCTGATTCTCGAGCAGCAGGATCTGCGCAACGAGATCGTCGATGCGCTTCGCCACGTCCTGATGGCGCTGGTTCAGCTCGAGGATCTGCCCGTCTGCCCGGCGCAGGCGATTCTCGCGCTCCTCCAGCAGCTCGCATAACTGCGAGTTCGCGCGTAAGGCGTCGCGATGCCGCTCGACCAGGGCCGTCACGACCCGCTCGAGGCGCTCGAAGTCGGGAGCCGAGCCTGCCTGGCACGGCATCGTGGATACCAGAATGGAATCCCCCCTCGCGACTCCGCCATCGTACCGACCGCGCAGGAACTGCGTCAAGCGCTACGAGCAACTTTGCTAGATGTACGCGCTCCGCGCCTGCAGGTGGGACTCGCCGACGAGGTAGTGATCGACGGCGCGCGCCGCCTCACGCCCCTCCGAGATCGCCCAGACGACCAGCGACTGGCCACGCCGCACGTCGCCGGCCGCGAAAATACCGGCCTCGCTGGTAGCGTACTCTCGGGTGCTAGCCGCCACGTTCCCGCGCGGGTCGAGGCGCACCCCGAGCGCCTGCAGCAGCCCGTCGCGAACTGGACTGACGAACCCCATGGCGAGCAGCACGAGATCGGCCGGCATCTCGAACTCACTCCCCGGGATCTCTTCCGGTGTCCGGCGCCCCTGGGCGTCCGGCGCGCTCCAGCCTACGCGCACGACGTGGATCTTCTCCACGTGGCCCTTCGAGCCGCTGAAGCGCTTCGTCATCACCCCGAACTCGCGACGCCCGCCCTCGTCATGGGAGCTCGAGCTGCGGAACAGGAGAGGCCAGAGCGGCCAGGGAGTGGAGGGATCCCGCTGATCGGGGGGCCTGTCGAGGAGCTCGAGCGATGTGACCGATTTTGCGCCGTGGCGGTGCGAGGTGCCAACGCAGTCCGAGCCCGTATCGCCGCCGCCGAGGATCACCACATGCTTGTCCGTGGCACAGATCTCCGCTGTGGCCTCGATGCTGTCTCCGGCACAGCGGCGGTTCTGCTGCGGCAGGAACTCCATGGCAAAGTGGATGCCGGCGAGCTCCCGGCCGGGGATCGGGAGGTCACGCGGCTTCTCGCAGCCCATGGCGAGCAGGATCGCGTCGAAACCCTGCCGCAACTCGGCGGCCGAGAGGTCAACGCCCACGTGGACGCCGGTCTGGAACAAGACGCCCTCCTCCCGCATCTGCTCCACGCGCCGGTCCACGATCCACTTCTCGAGCTTGAATTCCGGGATGCCGTAGCGCAGCAGCCCACCGATCCGGTCTGCCTTCTCGAAGACGGTGACGGTATGACCGGCGCGGCTCAGCTGCTGCGCCGCCGCGAGACCGGCCGGCCCCGAGCCCACGACCGCGACGGAGCGTCCCGTCCGCCGCTCGGGGCGGATCGCTCGGATCCAGCCCTCGTCCCAGCCCCGGCGAACGATCTCCCACTCGATCTGCTTGATCGTTACCGGATCACTGTTGATTCCGAGTACGCAGGCCGCTTCACAGGGCGCCGGGCAGACCAGCCCGGTGAAGTCGGGGAAGTTGTTCGTCGAGTGCAGCCGGACGAGCGCGTCCTCCCACTTGTCCCGGTAGACGAGGTCGTTCCAGTCGGGGATCACGTTCCCGAGCGGGCAGCCGTTGTTGCAGAAGGGAACGCCGCAATCCATGCAGCGCGCAGCCTGTCTGCGGCTTCGCTCGGGATCGAAGTTCTCCTGCACCTCGTGCCAGTCGCGGACGCGCTCCCCGACCGGCCGCAGCGGTACGGCCTCGCGATCGAACTCCAGGAAGCCCGTGGTCTTACCCATTTTCGCTCCCGCTCTCCAGACGGTCTGCCAGCGCCCGCTTGTAGTCGAGCGGGAAGACCTTGACGAACTTCGCGGCCAGGTCGTTCCACTTGCGAAGCACCTCGTCCGCACGCCGGCTCCGCGTGTACTGGAAGTGCTGGCGCACGAGGCGCAGGATCGTCTCCTCGTCCTGCTTTGTGATCTCTTCGAGCTCGACCAGGGAGAGGTTGCAGCGTTTCGGAAACTCGCCCGCCTCGTCCAGCACGTAGGCGATGCCGCCGCTCATGCCGGCGGCGAAGTTCCGCCCGGTGCGACCGAGGATCACCACGGTGCCGCCCGTCATGTACTCACAGCCGTGATCGCCAACGCCCTCCACCACCGCGCTCGCTCCCGAGTTGCGAACGCAGAAACGCTCGCCCGCGATCCCCTGGAAGTACGCCTCACCGGCCGTTGCGCCATACAGCACGACGTTGCCGACGATCACGTTCTCTTCGGCCGCGAAGCTGGCTCCCGCCGGCACACGCACCACGATCTTCCCGCCCGAGAGGCCCTTGCCCACGTAGTCGTTGGCCTGCCCCTCGACCAGGAGCGTCACCCCGCTCGGCAGAAACGCGCCGCAGCTCTGGCCCACAGCGCCAGTCAGATGGATGCGGATCGTATCCTCCGGCAGGCCCTGCGCGCCGTAGCGCCGGGAGACTTCGGAGCCGAGCATCGTGCCCAGCGCCCGGTTCACGTTGCGAACCGGCAGCCGGAGGTCGACGGGCTCCCCCTTCTCCAGCGCCGAGCGTGCCATCTCGATCAGGCAGACGTCGAGAGCGTTCTCGAGGCCGTGGTCTTGCCCCCCGGTATTCCGCACGTCGAAGGGCACGGTCGGCTTGTAGAGCAGCGCGGAGTAGTCGAGGTGCTTCGCCTTCCAATGCTCCACGGTCGGCTGCACGTCGAGCCGGTCCATCTGGCCGATCAGATCGTCGAAGCGGCGGAAGCCGAGCTTCGCCATCAGCTCGCGCACCTCTTCGGCGACGAAGAAGAAGTAACGGACGACGTGCTCGGGCTGGCCCGTGAACCGCTTGCGCAGCTCCTTGTCCTGCGTCGCGATCCCTACCGGGCAGGTGTTCAAGTGGCAGACGCGCATCAGGATGCAGCCAAGGGCCACCAGCGGCGCCGTCGAGAAGCCGAACTCGTCGGCCCCCAGCAGTCCGGCCACCACCACGTCGCGCCCCGTCTTGAGCCCGCCGTCGGCCTGCACCCGGATGCGACCGCGCAGGTCGTTCAGCACCAGCGTCTGCTGCGTCTCGGCGAGGCCGATCTCCCAGGGCGAGCCCGCGCACTTGATCGAGGTCTGCGGCGAGGCGCCCGTACCACCATCGTGGCCGGAGATCAGTACCCCGTCGGCCTTGCCCTTGGACACGCCCGCCGCCACAGTGCCAACGCCCGTCTCCGAGACGAGCTTCACGCTCACGCGGCCGCGCGGGTTCGCATTCTTGAGGTCATGGATCAGCTGTGAGAGGTCCTCGATCGAGTAGATGTCGTGGTGCGGCGGCGGCGAGATCAGGCCCACCCCCGGCGTCGAATGCCGAAGGCTGGCGATGTACTCGTCGACCTTGTGACCGGGAAGCTGCCCGCCTTCTCCGGGCTTCGCGCCCTGCGCCATCTTGATCTGCATCTCGTCGGCGTTGACGAGATACCAGCTCGTGACGCCGAAGCGCCCTGACGCCACCTGCTTGATCGCGCTTCGGCGCAGGTCCCCATTCGGATCCGGCGTGAAGCGCGCCGGATCTTCGCCACCTTCCCCCGTGTTGCTCCTGCCGCCGAGGCGGTTCATGGCGATGGCGATCGTCTCGTGGGCCTCGCGCGAGATCGAGCCCAGCGACATGGCGCCTGTGCAGAAACGCTTCACGATCTCTTCGGCCGGCTCGATCTCCGCGAGTGGCAGAGGCTTCTCGGCGAACCGGAAGCGGAAGAGCCCGCGCAGCGTACACAGGCGCTCGGCTTCGTCGTTCGCCGCCTTCGAGAACTCCTTGAACGTCTCGAAGCTCTGGCTCCGCACGGCGTGCTGCAGCGGCGCGATCGTATTCGGGTTGAACGTGTGCCGCTCGCCGCGCGCGCGCCACTGGTAGAGCCCGCCTGGATCGAGCTCCGGGTAGAAGGGGCCATCGCCGGGGAAGGCGCGCTGGTGGCGGATCTCCGACTCCCGGGCGATCACGTCGAGGCCTACGCCGCTCACCTTCGACGGGGTTCCCGTGAAGTAGCGGGCCACCAACTCTTTCGAGAGCCCCACGGCCTCGAAGATCTGGGCACCGCGGTAGCTCTGCAGCGTCGAGATTCCCATCTTGGCGAAGATCTTGAGCAGACCCTTGTCGACGGCCTTGATGTAGTGCTTGAGAGCCGCCTCGAGCGTGAGACCCTCGGGGACGTAGCTCCCATCCTCGATCAGCATGCGAACGGTTTCGAAGGCGAGGTACGGGTTCACCGCGCCCGCGCCGTAGCCGATCAGCAGCGCGAAGTGACCTACCTCGCGAGCCTCCCCCGTCTCCACGACGAGACCGCATTTGGTGCGGCTCTCCTCGCGGATCAGGTGATGGTGCACGGCCGCGGTAGCGAGCAGAGCCGGGATCGGCGCCAGGTCGGGTGTGACGCCCCGATCCGAGAGCAGGAGAAGATTCGCGCCCTCGGCAACGGCCGCAGACGCCTGCTGGCAAAGTGTCTCGAGCGCTGCCTTCAGGCCGTCGCCGCCGTCGGCCGCCTTGAACAACATCGGCAGCGTCCGCGCACGGAAGCCCGGTCGGGAGATCTCGCGGATCCGCGCGAGGTGCTCGTTGGTGAGGATCGGGTGCTCGAGCTCGAGCAACCGCGCATGCTCCGGCGTCTCGTCGAGAAGATTGCGCCCCCCGCCGAGGATCGAGATCGTCGACATCACCAGCCGCTCGAGCAGGGAGTCGATGGGAGGGTTCGTCACCTGTGCGAAGAGCTGCTTGAAGTATTGGTAGAGCAGGCGCGGCCTTTCCGAGAGGCAGGCCAACGCCGTGTCGTCGCCCATGGAGCCGAGGGCCTCGACGCCCGTCACGATCATCGGCGGCAGCACGATGCGTAGATCCTCGAGCGTGTAGCCGAAGACCTCCTGCAGCCGGAAGCAGAGCCCGTCGTCGATGGGCTCCGGCTCGGCGGCGACCGCCAGCGACTCGAGCTTGACGTTGTTCTCGGCCACCCACCGGCGATAGGGGCGACGGCGCACGAGATCGCCCTTGACCTCCTCGTCCGAGAGGATGCGGCCCTGCTCCGTGTCGACGAGGAAGATGCGTCCCGGCTGCAGGCGCCCGTGCAGGAGCACGTTCTCGGGCGCGATCGGGAGCGCTCCGGCCTCGGAGGCCATCACCACCAGGCCGTCCTTCGTGACCGTGTAGCGCGAGGGCCGCAGACCGTTGCGATCGAGCAGCGCGCCGATCTTGCGGCCGTCGGTGAAAGTCATGGAGGCCGGGCCGTCCCATGGCTCGAGCAGGCAGGAGTGGTACTCGTAGAAGGCGCGCCTTTCCACGTCCATGCTCTCGTGACCATCCCACGCCTCGGGCACCATCATCATCATGGCA
>CAYGXT010000096.1:8009-8800 GCA_964353695.1 uncultured Myxococcaceae bacterium | reverse complement strand
TGGCCGCAATCTGCGCCGGAACGCCGAGAAGGATCAGCACGGACCAGTTCGCATGAGAGAGAACGTCCCGGACCTCGCGCAGCGGCACGTCCCGGATTGCGAGCCATAGACACAGTAGGGTGATGCCGAGGCCGACGATCCAGAGCAGCGCACGCCGCCTCGAGGATCGCGGCGACGCCGGGTCGGGCGCAGCCGGCCGCTCCGGCAGTCCGGGAGGGCTCATGAGCCCTCCAGACGGCGCCGCGTCTGGTCCACATCGGCTGCAATCTGCTTGCGAAGCGCATCGCCGCTGGGGAAGCGCTGCTCCGGGCGAAGGCGCTCCAGAAAAGAGACCTCGATCCGCCGGCCGTAGGCTTCGGCCTCAAAATCGAGCAGGTGGCTCTCGCAAACGATGCGCTCGCCGGCGTCGAAGGTCGGGCGGCGCCCGACGTTGCTGACCGCGCCGAAGACGGCGCCGAGCGCTGGCGCTCCTTCGTCGAGGAAGCGCACATGCCCGGCGTACACCCCCGTCGCCGGCAGCAGCTCGTTCTCGGGGTCGAGGTTCAGGGTCGGAAAGCCGAGCCCGCGACCGCGGCGATCGCCCGGGGCCACCCGACCTCGCAGCGCGTAGGGCCTTCCCAGCAGGCGGGCGACCTTCGCGGCGTCGCCCTGGCCAACGAGCTCCCGGATCCGGGTCGAATTGACGTCCTCGCCGTCGATACTGACCTCCGGAATGATCGTCACGGCAAAGCCCAGCCGCGGGCCGAGCTCCGTCAGCATCCGCATCGACCCCTCGCGGTCGTGGCCAAAGC
>CAYGXT010000096.1:0-7999 GCA_964353695.1 uncultured Myxococcaceae bacterium | reverse complement strand
AAGCGGAAATCGTAACCGACGTAGACCTCCACCGGCGCAAGCCGCCGGTGAAGATACTCGCGAACGAAGCGCTCGGGCGGTGTGCGCGAGAACTCGAGCGTGAACGGCTCGAGGATCGTGACGTCGATGCCTGCGCCGGCGATCAGCTCGAGGCGCTGCTCGCTGGTCGAGAGCAGCCGCGGCGGCCGATCCGGGTGCAGCACCTTGCGCGGATGCGGATCGAAGGTCACGACCGTCGCCATGCCCTTATGCGCTCGCGCGCGCTCCACGACGGTGGCGAGAATCGAGCGGTGTCCGAGGTGGATGCCGTCGAAGCTTCCGACGGTGACCACCGGACGGAGCAGGCGCCGTTTCAGCGCCGCGCTACCCGCGACGACCTGCAATGCTAGGCTCCGCGCCGTGCGCACGCTGACGCGATATCTGCTCGCACGCTTCATCGGCTTCGTCCTCGCGATCCTCGGCGTCGTCCTGATGACGCTCCTGATCACGACCCTGCTGCTCGATTTCGATGACGTGCTCGATCCCAACCGCGGCCTGCTGTGGACATTGGTGAAGCTCCTGCTGCAGATCCCGGCGGAGTCGCTGCGCACGGCGCTGCCGATCTCCGCCCTGGCTGCGGCCCTGGCCTGCTTCGGCATCTCCGCCCGCTGGCTCGAGGTCACGGCGATGAAAGCCGGCGGGATCTCCCCGCTCCGCGCCGCCCTCCCCGTCCTGGCTGCTGCATTCGTTCTTTCCGGGCTCAGCCTGCTGCTGGATCAAACGCTCTCCGTCCAAGCGGCCCGCGCCCTCGACCGGCATCTGCACGGCAGCCAGGAGGAGCAGGTCAGCCTCGGCCGGGGATCGTTCTGGTACCACAGGGGCAACGCCCTGTTCAACATCCAGGAATCCGATCCGGATCGCGGGGTCGTGAGGGGGCTCGTCATCTACGAGCGCAGCGCCGAGGGGCGGCTGCTCCGCAGCATCGAGGCCGAAGGCGCGAAGGTCCAGAGCGGCCGCCAGTGGCTGCTGCAGAAGGCCTTGGTCCGAAGCTTCGACCTCTCGCAGCCGGCCGCGCCTCCGCGCCTCGAGCGGCTTCCGGAGATGCCCTACGCGATCGGCGGGCATTCGGACCTGAAGCTCGCCGACGCCAACCCGTCGTCACTCACGCTCCGCGATTTGCGGCAGTACATCAAGGCGCGCAAGAGACAGGGCTCCAACGTCGACCGCTTCCGCACATTGGAGCAGGAGCGCGTCACCGAACCCTTCACATTGCTCCTCTTCGTGCTTCTCGCCATCCCGCTCGGCCTGCGCGTCGAGGAGAGCAAGAGCCTCGCCGTGCCGGCCCTCCAGGGGATCGCATTGGCCGCACTCTACCTCTTCGCCCGCAGCCTCGCGTCCACGCTCGCCTCGCAGGGGGTGACGCCCCCCGCGGCGTCGATCTGGATCGTCCTCGTGGCCTTCCTGGGCTTCGGCAGCTGGCGACTGCTCCGCGTTCCGCGCTGAGCCGCATACGGCCGGCGCCTTGTGCCGCTTACGGCTCGCGCGGGGATCGCGTCTCGAACAGGCGGAAGAAATCGTTGCCCGGTGGCAGCACCAGCGTCGTGCCCTGCGGGATCACCTTGCGGTAGGCCTCCAGCGTGCGCACGAACTCATAGAACGGGGCGTTGCCCGAATAGGCCTCCGCGTAGATGCGCGCCGCCTCGGCGTCGCCTTCGCCCCGCAGCACGTCGGCGTCGCGCTTGGCCGCAGAAACGAGGACGAGGGCCTCACGTTCCGAGTCGGCCCGGATGCGTCTGCCCTGTTCTTCGCCTTCGGCGCGAAGCTGCCGCGAGAGCCGCTGGCGCTCGGCCCGCATGCGCGCGTAGACGTTCTGCTCGGTTCCCTTGGGAAGCTCCGTGCGGTTGATCCGCACGTCCTCGATCACGATCCCCGTGCCCTTCAGACCCGCGTTCGTGGCCTCGGTGATCTCCTTCATGATGTCGACGCGCGCCGTCGTGAGCACCTCGGAGAGCGTGCGCTGGCCGATCACCTGCCGCACGCGCGCACGCACGACGCGGTCGATCTGCGACTCTGCCGGTGCGCGGCCCGTCGGAAACGACTCGAAATACTGCAGCGGGTCGAGGATTCGCCAGACGACGTAGTTGTCGACCACGATGCGCTCCTCGTCGCGGGTCTGGATCGGGAGCGGCTCGGCGTTGAAATAGAGCAGCCGATTGTCGAAGGTCCGCACGTCGCTGATGAGCGGCACGCGGAACGTGAGCCCCGGCTGCGTGAGCACGGAGACCGGACGGCCGAAGACGAGGATCAGCTTCTGCTCGTCGACCTGGGTCACGACCAGCGGGCCGTAGCCCTTGCCCCCGGCCCAGACCAGGGCGGCGAACGCCGCGAGGGCGAGCAGGATCAGCAGCGGCAGACGCCTCACGGTCGGACCTCCGCCGCGGGCGGGACGGCTGCTGCCTCGGTCCCCGCACCTCGTCGCACGCCCTTCGGGTTGCCATCGCGTCCCAGCGGGAGGTAGGGCACGACGCTGGCCGCGCCGGGCTCCACCACGTACTTGTCCACAGCCGGCAGCACCTCCTCCATGGTCTCGAGATACAAGCGCGTGCGCGTCACCTCAGGCGCCTTGTGATACTCGGCCGCGAGCGCCAGGAAGCGGGAGGCGGCGCCCGTGGCCGCTGCGATCCGCGCCGCCTTGTAGCCCGCAGCCTGCGCCCCCAGCTCGCTGGCCTCGCCGCGCGCCTTCGGCACCACCTCGTTGGCGAAGCCCTGCGCCTCGTTCACGGCCCGGCTCTTGTCCTGGCTGGCCGCGATCACATCGTCGAAGGCCCCGCGCACTTCCTGGGGGGGCTGCACCTCCTGGAGCTGAACGGCCAAGATCACGAGGCCCGTCTGGTAGCGCTCCATCAGCGCCTGCAGCGTCTCCTCAGTCTCCGCTTCCACCTGACCGCGCTGCTCGGAGAGCACGCCGTCGATGGTCGTGCGGCCCACGACCTCGCGTACCGCGGCCTGCGCCGCATCGCGCAAGATCGCCTCGGCGCTCGAGACCCGGTAGAGCGCGTCGAAGGCGTTCTGGATCCGATACTGCACGACGAAGCCCAGGATCACGAGGTTGTTGTCGCTGGTCTGCATCGCCGACTCGAGATGGGCCTCGGCCACGGCCTCCGGGGCCTGGCCCCGCTCGGGGTAGGCGCCGAACTCCTGGCGCTCGATGGCCGAGGTGTTGACGATGGCGTGAGACTCGAGGGGCGGCGGCAGATGGATCTGCGGCCCCGGTGTGGCCACGGTGCGGGCATACTCTCCGAAGCGGAGAATCACGGCCTCCTGTCCCGGCCGCAGCGCGTAGATGCCCGTGCTGGCCCAGGCGCCGAGGATCGCCAGCGAGATCACCCACGCCAGGACCGTGAGGATCGTGCTGCGAAGCTGGCGCTTGACCGTTGCCTCCGCCGTCTCCGGTCGCTCGTCGCGGGCCACCTATTTCACAGCCCGAAGCGCCGCCAGCCGCTCGGCGGGATCCTGCAGGAAGGGCCGAATCAGCTCCATCGGCAGCGGGAAGATGATCGTCGAGTTCTTCTCCGTCGCGATCTCCGTGAGTGTCTGCAAATAGCGGAGCTGCAGCGCGGCCGGCTCGCTGGAGAGGATCGCCGAGGCGTCCGCCAGCCGTTGCGCGGCCTGCAGCTCGCCGTCGGCGTGAATCAGCTTGGCCCTCTTCTCCCGCTCCGCCTCCGCTTGCTTCGCCATCGCGCGCCGCATCTCCTCTGGCAGGTCGATCTGCTTGAGCTCCACGGCGCGCACCTTGACGCCCCACGGCTCGGTCTGCTGATCGATGATCTCCTGCAGCCTGCGGTTCAGGGTCTCGCGCTCGGCGAGCAGCTCGTCCAGCTCCGCCTGGCCGCAGACGCTGCGCAGCGTAGTCTGCGAGAGCTGCGACGTGCCGTACAGGTAGTTCTCCACGGAGATCACGGCCCGCTCCGGGTGGAGCACACGAAAGTAGAGCACCGCGTTCACCTTGACCGAGACGTTGTCGCGGGTGATCACCTCCTGCGACGGAACGTCCATCACGATCTCCCGCAGGCTGACCTTCACCATCCGGTCCACGCCGGGGATGATCCAGCGGAAGCCTGCCGGCTTGACGCCCGCGAAGCGGCCGAGGCGGAACAGGACACCGCGCTCGTACTCATTGAGGATGCGAACGCCCGCGGCGAAGAGCGCCAGCAGGATCGCCACGAGGATCAACGGAGCCGACAGCATGCTTTCCCCTTCTCGAACTCTAGGCGTCCGGCGCTGCAGGACGCACACGCAGCCGCATGTTCTCCACGGCCACGACCTCTACTTTCGCACCCTTGGCGACGAGGGCCTCCGACCGCGCGTTCCAGTGCTCGCCCCGCACGAAGATCGTGCCCTCGGGCGAGAGCTCCGTCACGGCCCGGCCGATCCTGCCTACCAGCTCGTCCACCCCCGCCAGCGGTGGCTGCCGGAGCGTACGTCCCACCGCGAAGATCACCACCGCGCCGAAGAGTGATACCGCGGCGACGGCAGGCACAAGAACCGTCCAGAAAGACACGTTCAGGTCGCTCTCCGCCGGGCGATCGAAGAGCATCGAGCCACCCAGCAGGAAGCAGCCCACACCGAGCGCAAACAGGATGCCGAACGAGGTGACGAAGAGCTCTGCCACGACGAGGGCGATGCCTCCGAAGAGCAGCATCAGGCCGAGCCAGGAGAACGGCAAGATCTGGAGCGAGATGAAGCCGAGCACGAGGCAGACGGCCCCGGCCACGCCGGGCAGGATCACGCCCGGCGTCGTGAACTCGACATACAGCCCCAGAATGCCCGCGAGGATCAGCAGGACGGCGATGTCGGGATTCGCGAGCACGTCGAAGAAGCGGCTCGCGAGCGTCCTGTCGATGCTGCGCAGCTCGGCCCCCGCCAGAGCCAGCACCCGCGGGCTCCCGCTCACCACGACCTCTCGGCCGTCGAGCCTGGCCAGCAGGTCACTACGATCCGGCGCCACGAGGTCGATCACGCCGAGCCGGAGCGCCTCGTCCGCCGGGATCGCCAGCGACTCACGCACGGCCTTCACGGCCCACTCGACATTGCGCTTGCGCTCGCGGGCGATGGACTCGATGAAGGCGGCCGTGAAGTTCTCGGCCTTCTCGGCCGCGTAGTCCCTGCCCTTCGTCTCGTCCTTCTCCGTGCCAAGCGGGGTGCCAACACCCACGGGATGCGCAGCGCCGATGGACGTGCCCGGCGCCATCGCTGCGATGTGGCCCGCCAGCGTGATGAAGGTTCCCGCCGAGCCCGCCCAGGCTCCCTGGGGGGCCACGTACACGATCACCGGAACGCGCGAGTTGAGGATGGCTTGAATGATGTCCTTGGTGGACGCAAGCAAGCCGCCCGGCGTGTCGAGCTCGATCAGCACGGCCGTGGCGCCCTCGTCGGCGCTGCGCGCGATCACCTTCTGCAGATAGTCGGAGGAGGCGGGATTGATCGAGCCAGAGATGGTGGCCAAGCTTACGAAGCCGCGCGTCGTGGCCAGGGGCGGCGTCGGCTCGGGAGCCTCTCCCGCGCCCGGGGCGGCTCCTAGCCCGATCCACGCCACGGCCGCCGCCGCCACCGCTCGCCACGGCCTTCTGCGGCCTGAGGAAGAGCTCAAGCCCCTGCCCCGCGCAGCTTCTCGATGCGATCCCAAAGCCTTGCCGCGACCTCGGTCTTCGAGAGCAGCGGCAGCTCCTCCGCCTCGCCGCCGGGCAGAACGAAGGTGACGGCGTTGGAGTCGCCCTCGAAGCCGGAGCCCTCTCTCGACACGTCGTTGGCAACAATCAGGTCGCAGGCCTTGCGAGCGAGCTTGCGGCGAGCCGCCTCGAGCACGTCGTGGTCCTCGGCGGCGAAGCCGACGATCACGCGCCCGCCCCGCGGCTGCGCAGAGATCTCGGCCAGGATGTCGGGGTTACGGACCAGCTCGATCACGGGCGCGGCCTCTTCCGCGAACTCTTCCTTCTTGATCTTGCGCGAGGCCGGCCGCGCGGGCCGGAAGTCCGCCACGGCCGCGACCATCACGACGACGCCCACCTGCGGCAGCTCGGCCAGCACGGCCTCGCGCATCTCGAGCGCGGTCTCCACGTCCACGCGTCGCACGCCGGACGGCGTCACCAGCGCGCAGGGGCCGGCCACCAGGCTCACCTCGGCGCCGCGGCGTGCAGCCTCGGCCGCGACGGCAAAGCCCATCTTCCCCGAGGAGCGGTTGCAGAGGGAGCGCACGGGATCGACCGGCTCGCGCGTTCCGCCCGCCGTCACCAGCACGCGCTCGCCCGCCAGCGAACGCGGACCGAGGGCGAGCGCAGCGGCCGCGGCAATCTCGGCGGGCTCTGCCATGCGGCCCTCCCCCTCCCAGCCGCAGGCCAGAAAGCCCGACTCGGGGCCCACGAAGCGTACGCCGCGCTCTCGCAGCAGGGCGACATTTGCCTGTGTTGCGGGATGCCGCCACATGTTCACGTTCATGGAGGGTGCCGCGAGCACGGGAGCCCGCGCGGCCAGCAGCAACGTCGAGACCAGATCGTCCGCCAGACCGTGGGCGAGTCGGGCCAGCGTATGCGCCGTGGCTGGGGCCAGCACCACGAGCTCCGCCCAGTCGGCCAGGGCGATGTGGTCGATCTCTCCCTCCTGCGCCGAATCGAAGAGGTCGCTGCGGGCCGAGTGGCCCGAGAGCGTCTGCAGCACCAGGGGCGAGACGAAACGGGCGGCACTGGCCGTGAGCACGCATCGCACGTCGTGCCCATCGCGGATCAGGCAGCGCACCAGCTCCGGGATCTTGTAGGCCGCGATGCCGCCGCTCACCGCGACCAGCGCGCGTCGTCGTTCCATTCGCGACCTCGATCAGCCAGCCTCGTGCCAGCGTACCCGCGGCCCCCGGCCGCGTCCATCAGCCCCGAAATCGCCGTCGCAGCAGTCGGATACCTTCCTGCAGGCGGCTCCGAAGCGCATCCTGAGTGGGCCCGTCGGCGTAGACACGCAAGAGGGGCTCCGTGCCCGAAGCGCGGAGCATGAGAAAGCCGTCGTCCAGGGCGAGACGTACACCATCGCAGACCACGGCGCCGCGCACGCGGCACCGACCCACGCGGTCGGGCGGTGAGGCCGCAAGGCTCGCCAGCGCAGCGCGCGCCGCATCCGTTGCCGGAACCGCCGTGCGCCCGCTGGCCGAAGCGCCGAGACGCTTCTCGAGCGTGCGCAGGCGCTGGCGAAGCGTCTCGCCGCTCGCCGCGGCGAGCTCGGCCATGAGACAGGCTGCGAGCACTCCGTCCTTGTCGTGGGCGAAGGGAGCCCAGGCGAAGCCGCCGCTCTCTTCTCCGGCCACGTCGGCCTTACCCGCCAGCAGGGCTTCCGACAGGTGCTTGAAGCCGAGCGGGTGGAAGCTCAAAGCGAGGCCGTGATCGCGGGCGACCCGCTCGACGAGGCCGCCCGTGGCGTAGGAGACCGCCACGCCACGGCGTACGCGCCCCGTACGCGCGAGATGGTCGACGAGAAGCGCGACCGCGTCGGTCTCGGAGAGCACGCTCCCGCCGGCGTCCACGACGGCAAAGCGGTCGGCGTCGCCATCGCTGGCGATCCCAAGCGCGGGCCCGCGCAGACGGCGCACGGCAGCGCGCAGCGCGCCGAGCCGCTCGGGGAGAGGATCGGGAGCCGCGCCGCCGAAGTTTGGATCGGCCTCCGCTCGCAGCGTGGCAACGCCCACGCCCACACGGCGCAACGCCTCGTCGACGACGCCCGCGCCCGTGCCGTGCATGGCGTCGTAGACCACCTGAAGCCGGCTTCGGCGTAGTGCCCCGCGGTCGAGGATCGCCAGCAGCGCTGCCAGATAGGGCGAGACGAGATCGACGGGCTTCTTCCGCTCGACGCTCTCCGGGGGGCGGCCGGCCCGCAGCCAGCGGGCTGCCGCTCGCTCGAGCGCACGCGTCTCCGCTTCGTCCCAGCCTGCGCCGGTCGGACCGAAGAGCTTCAGGCCCTGGTACTCGGGAGGGTTATGGCT
>CAYGXT010000095.1:0-8814 GCA_964353695.1 uncultured Myxococcaceae bacterium | reverse complement strand
CGTCTTCAGCTTCGTCACGGGGAAGATCGCGAAGAAGAACCCGAGCGACATGAACGTCGCACTTCCTTCCGGAAGCATCGGTGTGCGCGGCACCATCGTGGCGGGCCGCGCCGACGACGTGACACGGGCCTCTCTCTCGATCCTTCTCGGCGACAGCCGAGGCAACTCCACGAGAACCGGGCCGGCATCCATCGAGGTCTGCAATGCGGGCGCCTGCGAGCGTGTCGCGACTCCCGGCTTCGGAGTGAGGATCGACGGACCGGAATCGCCGCCGAGCCCTCCCTTTCGCGTAGCAAGCGACGAGCTCGAGGCGATCCTACGCGACCTCAGCGATCCGGAGGGCATCGGCAGTGGGAGCGGCGAGGCGGGGCAGCTCGATCAAGCCCAAGTGCCGCTGGGAGACGACGAGCGCGCACGCGAGGTCCGGCGCAAGCTCCAGGGCCTCGACGCCCTCAACACGCTGACGGATCGCGCAGCGCAGGATGCTCGCACGGTGCCTGAGCCGCCCCCGAGCGTTCCCCAGCAGCAGGCGACCCCGAGCCCGCCGCCGCCGCCGACAGGGCCCTCCGTCGTGCCCTGAGCCGTAGGCGAGTCTGCTCCGTCCCACCGGCTCGTGGCGAGACCAGCTGTGCGGCGGACCGCGCGATGCGCCCCGCTACTTGAGGAGCTCGTACCCGAAGTACGCCAGGAGCTGCGCCGGCGCGATGCCCACCAGGAGCGAGAGAACGGCGGCGACGACACCGACGAATGTAGCGCGCTGCCAAGCCGAGCTCTCGGCGCCGGTCGATGCGTCCGGGCTCGCATCGGAGAGGACGAGTTTTCCGACGATCCGGAGGTAGACGTACAGGCCGACGACGGTCGCGCCGAGCGCGACGGCGAGCGCGAGCCAGTTCTCGGCGCGCGTCGCCGAAAGCATCGCGAAGAACTTCCCCCAGAAGCCGGGGAGGAACGGGATTCCGGCGAGGCTGAAGAGCGCGACGATGAAAGCAATCGGGAGCCACAGACCGCTTCGCCCGAAGCCGGTCAGCGCGTCGAGGTCGCTCGCGCCGATCCGCCGCTCGAACCCGGCAACCGCAGCCATCGAGGCGATCACGGCGAGGATGTAGCTCGCGCCGTACAGGAGAATCGTACCATCCCAGTACTGTCGTGGACCGAGCAGGATCAGCAGCGCAAAGCCCATGTGGGCTACGCCACTCCACGCAAGGATCCCCCGCAGCGTGCGGCGGTGTAGCGCGACGGCGGTGCCGACGAGCATCGACACTTCGGCCGCCGCGGCGAGCGCGTCGGTGACGCCGGCACGGCCGATGGCGGGCTCGACGAGACGGGCGATGAAGACGAGCGCCGCAAACTTCGGCGCGCTCGCAAGAAAGCCGAGGACGCCGATCGGGACGCCGCGGTAGACATCGCCAACCCAGAAACCGAACGGGAGGAGCGCGGCCTTGAAGAGGACCGCGGCGAGGATCGCGGTGAAGCCGAGCCAAGCGACCGCGTCGCCCGGCAATACGCCGATCGTGCCTGGCGCGGTCCCGGCGCCGAGGACGAAGAGAAGCGTGGCAACCGCGCCTGGAAGCAGAAGCCGGAACCCAGCCTCGACGCCGGAGATTCCCCGGCGAAACGACGCGAGCGCATAGAACGGCAGACTCATCAGCTCGAACGCAATGAATGCCGTCCAAAGATCGGCGGCGCCGGCCAGCGCCGTCATGCCCGCAGAAGCGAGGAGCATCAGCACTTCGGCGTCTGGACGCTCCGCCTCGTCGCCGAGGCTCCCCTCGACCGTAGCAAGCAGGAGCGCCGCAACCGTTGCGCCAATTACGAGCAGGACTGCGACGCCGGCGAGCGGTGTGTCGACACCGCCGGCGGCGCCGAGATCGAACGGTACGAAAGGCGTGCAAAGCGCGGCGAGGGCGAGCGCCCCCAGCGACCAGAACGACCTGCGTGCGAGCGAGGACGTCGGAGGCAGGATCATGTCGACCGCCCAGCGCAAACCGGCGGCGAGAACGAACATCAGCGAAATTCGCATCGGATCGAGTGCCGCAATCGACAACGGCGTCATGACGTGATCCCCATCAGACGGAGCCACTGTTCGATCTGCGGCTCGATCCGGTCGATCAGCAGGCGCGGCCAGATGCCGAGCAGGATCAGCGATCCTGCCAGGACGACCGGAGTCACCCACTCGATCCCGTACAGATCCTTACCCGGCCCTTCGTACGGCCCGCGGAACAGCATCGTTCGGGCGACGCGCAGGAGGTAGAGCGACGTGAGCCAGGCGCCCACGGCGCCGGCGATCGCCCACACGACCTGCGCCTGCCACGCGCCAACGAATGTGTAGAGCTCCGCAATGAACCCGCCGAGCCCGGGAAGGCCGAGACTCGACAGGACGGCGAGCATCCAGACCACGGAAAGCGCGGGCATCCGCCGACCGAGGCCACGGAGCTTTCCAATCTCCCGCTCGTGCGTTTCTTCGTACACGATGCCGACGAGCGTAAAGAAGAGAGCCGTCATCAGGCCGTGGGCGACCATCTGGAGCACGGCGCCGGTCCATCCGGTCTGGTTTAGCGTGGCGAGTCCGAGCATGACGACGCCCATGTGCGAGACGCTCGAATACGCAATCAAATACTTGATGTCGGTCTGCCACAGCGCGGCGAACGCACCGTACAGGATGTTGATGACGGCGATCGTTCCGACGATCCAACTCCAGTCTGTCGCCGCGGCAGGAAGAGCGATCATGCCGACCCGAAACACGCCGTAGGCGCCGAGCTTCATCAGGACTCCGGCGTGCATCATCGAAGCCGCGGGCGGCGCGGCCGCGTGGCCGTCGGGGCTCCAGGTGTGGAACGGCCAGATACCAGCCAGGCTTCCGAAGCCGGCGTAGAACAGCAGGAAGATCGTCAACCGAAGCGAACCGTCGAGCGGCGTCCTCGCGAGCTCGTCGAGCCGGAACGTACCGACCCCAAAGCTCCGCTCATAGGACGCGTACAGCAGGAAGATCCCGATCAGGAGCGCCGCGCTTCCCACCAGGAGGTAGAGCGTCAGCTTCAGCGCCCCGTACCCGCGCGTTCCGATCGAGAAGTCTTCAAACAGTCGTCGGAACGGCCCTTCGCCCGGTATCTGCTTCGTGCTTCCCCAGATCCCGATCAGGAGATACATGGGAAGAACGGAGAGCTCGTAGAATACGAAGAAGTACAGCAGGTGGTCGGTCAAGAAGACGCCGAAGACGCCGGCGACGAGGAGACTCAGGAGCGCGTGGAACGGCGCGACGCCGGTCTTGACGCGGCGCCACGACGTCGTGACCGCGGTTGCGTAGACGACGGCCGTGAGCAGGAGCAGCGCGCTCGAAACGCCGTTGGCGATCAGCGAAAGATCCCAGTTCACGCTCGGACCGAGCGGCCACATCTCGATCAGCGTCCCGGGTTGCGCAACGAGCCAGCCGGCGACGCCCACTGTATAGACGGCGCACAGCAGCGTGATCCAGCGCGCGAGCGTAGCCAGGCGCGCCGGAAGCGGGAGCGTGACGAAGCCGGCGGCGAGCGGCGCGGCGACGAGCGAGAGCAGGATACCGCTAATCGGATCACCGCCCAGAGCAGGAGCCAGCCCATGAGGATCGCCGCAAGCACCGTACTCAGCGACCCGCCGTCGACGCGTCGAAACGGTCGCGCAGCGCGGACGACGCCGGCGGCGGTCGCGTTCACGAGACCATCGACGAGATAGCGATCGAACCAGCCAAGCACCCGGCCAAACGGAAGAATCGCGCGGGCGTAGACTTCGTGGTGGATCGCCGGTAGACCAAACCCAGCGCGGGCCATGTCGGCGAACGAACCGGCCGGATCGCGGCCGCTTCCCTTGCCCCACAGATACCCGACCGCGATACCGGCAAGCGCGAGAAGAGTCTCACCGATCGTGATCCAGAGCGGGTGCTCGACGATCTCGCCGGGCATCACCGAAAGAATCGCGTGCTGCCCCAAGCCGAGGACGGCGGTCCCGAGCGCGAGAAACGAGAGAGCGATTCCGACTGCGGCTCCGTTCGCATGACCGTGGCCTTCCGGCTCACCGGGGACGACGATCGCGAGAATTCGACCGACGTAGAGCGCCGTCAGGACCGAACCGACGAGGAGAGCGCTGCCGGCGAGCGTGCTGTGCTCGAAGACGCCCATGATGATTCCGCCCTTCGAGAGGCCGCCGCTCAGGGGAGCGACGCCGGCGAGCGCCAGGCTGCCGACGACGAGCGCGACCGTCGTGACACGATCGACGTGCCAGAGGCCGCGTAGCCTCCGGAGGTCGAGGGTCCCGAGCACGTGGGCGACAGCGCCGGCCGAAAGGAAGAGGAGCGCCTTGAAGAAGGCGTGCGTCAGGAGGTGGTACAGCGCGGCGCCCGCGGCACCGGCGCCAACCGCGGCGACCATGACTCCGAGCTGGCTGATCGTACTCATGGCAAGGACCTGTTTCAGGTCGCGCTGGAAGATCGCCTGTACGGCGCCGAGAAGCGCCGTCGTGACGCCGATCGTGAGGACGATGTCGGAAACGAGGAGATCGGTCCCCAGGATCGGCGAGATCCGGAGCAGGAGGAATACGCCCGCCGCGACCATCGTCGCGGCGTGGACGAGCGCCGAGACCGGCGTGGGCCCTTCCATCGCGTCCGGAAGCCAGATGTGGAGCGGGAACTGCGCGCTCTTGCCTGCGACGCCCGCAAGAACGAGCAGCAGGAATGCGCGGCGCACCGTTTCGTCGAGCCCCGGCGCCGCACTGTTCAGCGCTGCGAAGTCGAGCGTCGGAAAGTTCCACACCGCGACGATCACGGCGATGAGGAAGCCGACGTCGCCGAACCGGGTGACCCAGAATGCACGGACCGCGGCGCGTCGCGCCCGTTCGCGTTCGAAGTGAAAGCCGATCAGGAGGTACGACGCGAGCCCCATGACTTCCCAGAACGCATAGAGCGGCAAGAGGTTCGCGGCGAAGACGGTGCCGAGCATCGCGCCGATGAAGAGAAATACCTCGGTGAAGAACCGGCCGTAGTCGGAATCCGACTCATCACCCATGTAGCTGAAGGCGTAGACGAGGATCGCCGAGGAGACCACGCCAACCGTCGCTCCCATGGCGCGCGCGAGCGCATCGGCGACGAACCGGAACCGGATCTCGAGGGGGAACGTCGCTCCAAGCCAGCGGCCGAAATCGAGCTCGGCCTCACCACCGAACGCAAGCAGAGCGCTCCCGCTGAGGAGGCCGAAAATCGTGGCGCCGATCACGATCCGAGTCGCATTCCGACTGCGACGGATCGGTGCGACGAGCGCAAGGAGAATGAACGCAATCCAGGGTGTCGCAAGCAGGAGCGTCACGCTTGCTCCTCCTGAGCGGCGAGCTCGCGCGACTGGTCCGGATCGGTCGGAGCGCCGGCGCTGCGGCCGAGGATCCACACGGCGAGTGCGATCGCAATCTCGGAGACGGTGACAGCGATCGCAAACAGCACGAGCGTCCCGCCGCCCGCTACGCCGTGCCCTGCAAGCGCGGCGAACGCCGCAAGCGCCACACCGTTGAACGCGATCTCGATCGCGATCAGCCGCCCAATCAGCTCCCCTCGGGCGAGAAGACCGAAAACGCCGACCGCGAAGAGGGCGATTCCGAGCAGCCAGATCGTCTGGGTCGTCATGCTGTGCGGCATCACGTGGAGCGGGTTCATGCTTCTCGCCGACCTCGGAGGAGCGCGAGGGAGCCGATGACTGAAACCAGAACCACGAGGCCGATCCCCTCGAACGCGATCGGTCGTTCGGTGATCGTGCGGGCAAGGTCGACGTCGACCGGCGTGGCGCCGAGCGGAATCTGTCCAACCGCCGGCATCACATCGAGACCGGCGAGCAGGATCGCAAGCGCGAGGATCCCGCCGACGATCGTGGACGGGCGGTTTCCGAGCTTCTCTTCGCTCACGCCCCCGGTCGTACCGATCGCGAGGCCGAAGAGAACGACGAGCCCGCCCGCGTACAAGAGCACCTGGAGCGCAGCGAGGAGCGGCGCCCCGAGCTCGAGGTAGCAACCGGCGACCGCGACGGTAACGACGCCGAGCGCAACGACGCGGCGGGCGATGCTCTGCGCATACAACGCCACGAAGGAGCATGCGAACGCAAGCACGGCAATCAGAACAGCGCTCATGCGCCCTCCTTCTTCGCGGCGGGGGCGGCCGGCGGTGCGGCGGCCGGAGCGGGCCGTTCCTTCTTTCCGTGCATCGCCTGCAGGGTCGAGCCTGAGCCCCATACCCGCCCCATCTTCTTGCCGTTCGCGTGGAGCTTCTCCTTGTCGAGGAAGAAGTCGGCGCGGGAGTACGCGGGCTCGCCGAACTCGCGCGACATCACGATCGCGTCGGTCGGGCAGACCTGCACGCAGAGCTCGCACTGCATGCACGCCTCGTACTGGAGCGTGAAGATCCCGGCGTAGCCGCGATCGGGGCGCCGGTCGAGCGTGACGGTGATGATCTTGCTCGGGCAGATCATCTCGCATAGGCGGCACCCGATGCAGTTCTCGAGGCCCGTCTCGGGGTCGGTCGTGAGCCCGAACGTGCCTCCGCGGAACCGATCGGTCGGCGGCCGGTGGGCGTGCGGGTACATGACCGTCGTCGGCTTCCGGAACAGGTGCGAGACCGTGACCCGGACTGGCTTGAGAAGGCCGATGAGGTTTGCTGCGAAGCCCATTACCCGACCCACCAGACGGCAAGCAGGACGAGGAGGAACGAGGCCGGCACGAACCCGGACCACGAAATCTTGAGGAACTGGTCAATCCGGAGTCGGATAAACGACCAGCGGAGGATCGTCACGAAGCAGAAGAAGGCGAATCCCTTGAGCAGGAGCCAATGCGGCCCCGGCACGAACGGTCCGCGGAATCCGCCGAACCAGAGTACGCACGCGAGGAGACCGAATAGGAAAAGGCTGCCGTATTCGCCGATGTAGAACAGGGCGAAACGCATCCCGCTGTACTCGATCGTGACGCCGGCGATGAGCTCACTTTCCGCCTCGGCGATGTCGAACGGAGTGCGGTTCCCTTCGGCGAGCATTCCGACGAGGAAGAGGAGGAACGACGGAATTCCGAGCGGATGGCCGAACAGGAACCCGACGGCCGGTTGCGCTTCGGTCAGCGTGTTCAGGTCGAGCGATCCGTAGACGATCGCCGGGGTGATCGCCCCCGCGATGAGCGGGATCTCGAAGGCAGCGACTTGACCGACGACCCGGAGCGCCGAGACGAGGGCGTACTTGTTGGCGCTGGCCCAACCGGCCGCCATTTGCCCGAGCCCCGGGAGCGAAGCGACGGCGAGGAGAAGGACGAGGCTGATGTCGGAGCGGAACGCGGCGAGGCCGGGCGCGAACGGAATCAGTGCGACACCCCAGAGCGCGCACGTCCCGGTCCAGATCGGCGCAAAGAGGAAGAGGAGCCGATCCGCCTGTGTCGGGATCATGTCGGCTTTGCTGAGGAGCTTGAGGACGTCGGCGATCGGCTGGAGGTACCCGTGCGGGCTCCCAACCTCGTAGGGGCCGACCCGACCCTGCAGGCGTGCCGCGAGCTTCCGTTCGATCCAGAGGACCGGGATCAGCGCCGTCATAAAGACGGAGAGGGTCGCCAGCGAAATGGCGAACGGAAAGACGAACGTTTCAAGGAGCGAGTCAGCGGTCCACATCGCCAAATACCGGGTCAAGGCTACCGAGGACCGCGACGACGTCCGCGATCAAGTGGCCAGGAAGGATATAAACGATCGCCGAGAGGTTCGCGAAGCTCGGACTACGGAGTCGGACGCGGGTCGGCGACATCTCCTTGTCGCTCCGGATCCAGACGCCGAGCTCTCCGCGCGCTCCTTCCACGGCGGCGTAGGACGTGCCGGCGGGCGCCTTATGTTTCGAGCTTCGGACCGGCGGACGGCCGTGAATCGGCCCATCGGGAAGGCCGGCGAGGATCTGGCGGGAGAGCCGGATCGAAACGCGCGCCTCATCGATCCGGACGCGGTACCGGGCGTACGCGTCTCCCTCGGTCCGGACGACGATCGGGACGTCGATCTCTTTGTACGCCTCGTACGGGCGTGTCTTTCGGAGATCGAGGGCGAGGCCGCTCGCGCGGGCTACGGGACCGCAGGCGCCGAGGCCGAGCGCGAGTTCGGGGGCGAGGACGCCGATCCCCCGTGTCCGCGCCTGAAAGATCGGACTCTCCTCCATCATGGAGATCATCTCGTCGAGCTTCGCATCGATCTCCGAGAGCTTCGTGTCGAGGAGCCGGTCGAAGCCGGCCGGGACGTCGTAGCGAGCGCCACCGATCTGGCTCAGGTTCGGATGGAACCGGGTTCCAGTCCACTCCTGCATGATGTCGAGGATCCGCTCCCGCTCGCGTAGGCAGTAGAGGAACACCGACGTCCCCCCACCGAAGGCGCCGCCGAGATCGACTCCCATGGTCCCCCACGCGACCAGGTGGCTTGAAATCCGGCTGAGCTCGTCGGCGAGGCATCGGAGCCACTGCGCGCGGCGCGGGACATCGACGCCGCCGAGCCCTTCGACCGCGAGGCAGAAGGCGTGCGAGTTCGTCGAGGGGGCAAGGTAGTCGTTGCGCTCGAGAACCGGCGCGATCGCATCCCACGGAAGCGTCTCGCAGAGCTTCTCTACACCACGATGGAGGAATCCGATGTCGGGGTCGACCCACTTCACCGTCTCGCCGTCGAGGCCGACGACGAGATGGAGGACGCCGTGCATGCTCGGATGCTGAGGCCCCATGTGGAGCGTCATCTCGCGTCGTTCTCCGGTGCGAGAATCGAGCGGACTGGGGCGAACGGGTTCGATCTGCGATGCCGCGATCATG
>CAYGXT010000094.1:0-8972 GCA_964353695.1 uncultured Myxococcaceae bacterium | reverse complement strand
GTCCATGTCGCCGAGATGATCCTCGTCGCCGAGGATGTCGGAGAGCACAGCGACGCGATCGCCTTCCTGGATCAACCCCATGGCGATGCCCGCCACCGGCGCGCTGACCGGCACACCGGCGTCCATCAGGGCAAGCGTTCCGCCGCAGACCGCCGCCATGGACGACGAGCCGTTCGACTCGAGCGTCTCGGCCACGATGCGGATCGTGTACGGGAACTTCTCGTGGGACGGCAGAACGGCCTTGAGCGCACGCTCGGCCAGGTTTCCGTGCCCCACCTCGCGGCGACCCGGGCCGCGCAGCGGCTTCGCCTCGCCCACCGAGAACGACGGGAAGTTGTAGTGAAGCAGGAACATCTTCTCGTAGCGCTCGGTCAGCGCGTCGATGGTCTGCGCATCGTCCGAGCTTCCGAGCGTGCAGTAGACCAGCGCCTGCGTCTCGCCGCGCGTGAACAGGCCCGTGCCGTGAGCCCGCGGAACGACGCGAACCTCGCAGGCGATGGGCCGGATGTCGGTACTCGTACGACCGTCGATCCGCTCGCCCCGGCTGAGGATGCGATCGCGCATCAGCTCCGAGCGCAGGTCGTGAAGCGAGTGTTTCACCGCTTCCACGAGGCTGCGATGGCCGTCCCGCCGCTTCTCCACCGCATCGAGGGTGTCGAGAGTGACGCGCTCGTTGCGGTACTCGCTGGAGAACGTGTCCACGACGCCGGCATCCACAGACTTGAGAGCCGCATAGCGCTCGGCCTTGGTGCGGATCGATAGGGCCTTATCGAGACCCGCCTGCGCCTGCTCGCGCACGCGCGCCACCAGAGCCGAACGATCCACCGCGGCCACCATCACCCGCTTGGGCTTGCCGACACGCCGCTGCAGCTCTTCCTGCGCGTCGAGCTGCGGCATGATGGCGGCGTGGGCGAACTTGAGGACCTCGAGGATCTCGGCCTCGGGCACCTCCTGCGCGCTTCCCTCCACCATCACGAGCGCCTTGCGGCTGCCGGCGACGACGAGCTCGAGGTCGCTCGACGGAAGCTGCGAATGCAGCGGGTTGACGATCAGCTTGCCGTCGATACGCGCCACGCGCACCGCGGAGATGGGCCCGAGAAACGGGATCTCCGAGAGCGTGAGCGCAGCCGAGGCGCCGAGGAAGGCCGGGATGTCCGGCCAGTACTCGCCGTCCGCCGAGAGCACGGTCGCGGTGATCTGCGTCTCATCGCGATAGCCGTCCGCAAAAAGTGGCCGGATCGCACGATCGATGAAGCGCGAGACCAGGACCTCGCGATCCGCGAGGCGTCCCTCACGCTTGAAGAAGCCACCCGGGATCTTGCCCGCGGCGGAGGTCTTCTCGACGAAGTCCACCGTCAGCGGGAAGAAGTCGATGCCTTCCCGGGGCTTCGCAAACACAGCGGTGACGAGCACCACCGTATCGCCATAGGTCACGAGGGCGGCCCCGGCAGCCTGCTTGGCGAGTCTTCCGGTTTCGATCGTCAGGGGGTGCCCCCCGACGTCCAGGGTCACGGTTTCCGGCTGGAACCAGCTCGGCATGAAAATACCTCTCCACGCCAGCGCGCGTTCACGGCGCGCTGGCCTTGCGGGTGGTGGAGAAGAGGAGACGGAGAGCGGGGGAATGCGGGATCAGCCATGAGCAAAGCGAGCGAACACCCGCTTCGCGAATGGATGACTCCCACATTCCGACAATCCGAGGGATCCAACGGCTCTCTTCGGAGGCCGCACGCTGCGGCTCCCGATCGTTCCTCACACCACCCAGCGTTCTCTTCGGCCGCTCATCCTTTGGGCGGCCTGCCCCGGCCGCTAGCGTCGCAGTCCGAGGCGCTGGATCAGGGCCTGATAGCGCGCCTGATCGTAACGTCGCAGGTAGTCGAGGAGCCGCCGCCGCTGGCTCACGATCTTGAGCAAGCCCCGGCGGGAGTGATGGTCCTTCTTGTGCGTCTTGAAGTGCTCGGAGAGTTCATTGACGCGCTCCGAGAGGAGCGCGACCTGGACTTCCGGCGAGCCCGTATCGGTCTGGTGCGTCCGGTACTCCTGGATCACGGTCTCTTTTCGCTGTGCGGAAGCCAACTTCGATCGTCCCTTCTCGAGTTCTCGTCGATGCTCTCTTCGAGTTTTCCTGGGGGCGCCGGTCCACGGCGCCGGAGAGGCGTTTCCTCGTTCCTGCGCGGCGTGGTGTACCAGAGACCTGCGCTTGGAGCAAGGCGAGAGGCCCAGCCGGGATCTCAGGAGCCGGATAGGACGCGGAGCGGGCGCAGGGTCCGATCCTTCCCGACCTCGAGTACCGCGAGCAGGATGCCCTCGGGGTCGAGGGCTGCCAGGCGGTCGCCCGGCGCCGCTGCTCCGAGATCGGCCTCTGCCAGCCGCAGCTCGGCGCCGTGCCGGATCCGGCGGGCGCCTGCCTCCTCGAGAAGAAGCTGGGGCAGGCCCAGCACTCCCACAGGGGGGAGCAGCAGATCCGCGATCCGGCCCTCCCCGGCTGCCCGCTCGAGAGCGGCATGCTCGTGGGCCTGGTCCAGCGTGAAGGGCCCGCTCGCCGTCCGGCGCAGGCGGCGCACGTGGCCGAGGCAGCCGAGCCGCTGCCCGAGGTCGGCCGCCAGCACGCGTACGTAGGTACCCGCGGAGCATTCGAGGGCGATCTCGAGAAGGGGCGGCGCGTACGTCACCAGCTCCAGCGCGAAGATCGTGACCGGGCGCGGCTCGCGCTCGACCTCGTCGCCACGCCGCGCGAGCCGGTGCAGGGGCACGCCGCCGCGCTTGAGCGCGCTGTACATCGGCGGTACCTGCAGGATCTCTCCCACGAAGGCGGAGAGTGCGGTACGAACGGCGATCTCGGCGGGAAGGGGCCCGTCGAAGCGCTCCGTCACACATCCGTCGGCGTCGAGCGTGTCGGTTGCGGCACCGAATGCAATCTCTGTCTCGTAGCGCTTGCGCCCGCCCTCGACGAAGGGCACGAGCTTGGTGGCGTCGCGCACGGCGAGCGGGAGCACGCCCGTGGCCAGGGGATCGAGGGTCCCGAGATGCCCCACGCGCCTCGTTCCGAGCCAGCGGCGCGCCGCGTCGACCACGTCGTGCGAGGTCCAGCCCGCCGGCTTGTCCACGACCAGGAAGCCGGAGGGACCTTCGTCACGCCGTCGCGCTCGCGTCACTCTTCGTCTACGTCAGCGTCGGGCCGCAGCTGGCTCAGGAGCGCGAGCGTCTCGTTGCCAAGGGCGAGGGAAGGATCATGGTGGAAGTGCAGGCTCGGCATGCGGCGCAGCGGCAGCACCTCGGCGAGTCGCTTGCGTAGGAAGCCAGACGCCTTCTCGAGGGCCTGCTCCGTCTGCTCCCGCGTCGCGCCCCCCTTGCGCTCGACCACGCTCCAGGAAATATCTGCCCGAGAGAAGTCCGGCGACACGTCTACGCGCGTGAGCGTCACCAGGCGCAGCCGCGGATCCGTCACATCCTCGCGCAACACGCGCGCGATCTCGGCGCGGACCTCCTCGCTCACCCGCTCGGTGCGCCGCGTCACGGCGCATCCTCCTCGCTGTCGTCCTCGTCCGCCTCGTCGTCGGAGGAGGACTCCTCGCCGCCGTCGTCGGAGGAGGGGTCGCCGTGCTCGAGCGTGAGGATCTCGATGTCGGAGTTCGTCAGCTCGGCCAGACCCACGCCCTCCACGAATTCGACGACATGGTCGAGCGCCGCGCGTACGGCACGCGCCTCGTGGCCAACCGTCACGATGCCGATCACCGCGCGCTGCCAGGTGCCCTGACCGCCCACCTCTGAGGCGGAGACGTTGAAGCGGTTCCGGATGCGCTGGACTATGGACCTCACGACGCCGCGCTTCTCCTTGAGGGAGCGCGAGCCGTGGACGTGGAGCTCGACGACCGCAGCGCCCACGATCATCCGAGCGTCGCCGCATGCTCCTCGCGCGCGTACGCCTCGATCACGTCGCCGACCTTGAGGTCGTTGTAGCCGTCGATCCCAATGCCGCACTCGAAGCCTGTTTGCACCTCGCGGGCGTCGTCCTTGAAGCGCTTGAGGGAGCCGATGCGGCCCTCGTAGATCTGTACGCCGTCGCGCACGAGACGGCACTGCGCCCCGCGCCGGATCAGGCCATCGAGCACGTAGCTGCCCCCGATCATGCCCACCTTCGGTACGGTGAAGGTACGGCGCACCTCGGCCCGGCCGAGCTGCACCTCTTTCACCGTCGGCGGCAGCAGCCCGACCATCGCGCGGCGAATATCGTCGGTGGCTTCGTAGATGATCTGGTACAGGCGTACGTCCACGCCCTGTCCCTCCGCCGCACGCCGCGCGGCCGGATCAGGCCGGACGTGGAAGCCCACCACGATGGCGCCGCTGGCCTTCGCGAGCATCACGTCGCTCTCGGTGATGGCACCAACGCCCGTGTGGATCACGTCCACCTTGACGGCGTCGTTGCTCTGCTTCACCAGCGAATCGCGCACGGCCTCGAGCGAGCCCTGCACGTCGGCCTTCAGCACCACGACGAGATTCTTCACGCCTCCGTCCTGGCTCTGGGCAAAGATGTCCTCGAGCGTCAGCTTCGGGCGCGAAGTCGGCGTCCTGCCGCGCAGCTGCGAGAGGCGATGCTCCACCACTTCGCGGCCCGCTCGCTCGTTCTCCACCACATGGAACACCTGCCCGGCCTCCGGCACCCCGGACAGGCCGATCACGCGCACCGGCGCGGAAGGCGGCGCCTCGTCCACGCGCTGGCCATGCTCGTTTTCCATCATGCGTACGCGGCCAAAGCAGGTGCCCATCACCAGCAGGTCGCCGCGACGAAGCGTGCCGTCCTGCACGAGCACCGTCGCGACCGGGCCGCGGCCGCGATCGAGCTCGGCCTCGAGCACCACGCCCGTCGCCCGCTTGTCGGGATCGGCCCTGAGCTCGAGCACCTCGGCCTGCAATGCGATCATCTCGAGCAGCTGCTCGAGGTTCTGACCCTTGGTCGCCGAGATGTTCACGCAGATGGTCTCGCCGCCGAAATCCTCGGGAACGAGTCCATGCTCCATCAAACGCTGGCGCACCACCTGCGGATTCGCGTCGGGCAGATCGATCTTGTTGACCGCGACGATGATCGGAACCCCTGCGGCCTTGGCGTGATCGATGGCCTCGACCGTCTGCGGCATGATGCCGTCGTTGGCTGCGACCACCAGGATCACGAGGTCCGTCGCCCGTGCGCCGCGGGCTCGCATGGTCGTGAACGCCGCGTGGCCCGGCGTGTCGATGAACGTGATTCTGTGGTTGCCCACCGCCACCTGGTAGGCGCCGATGTGTTGCGTGATGCCACCCGCCTCGCCCGCCACCACGTTGGTCTTGCGCAGTGAGTCGAGGAGCGAGGTCTTCCCGTGGTCCACGTGGCCCATCACGGTCACGATCGGAGGCCGCGGCTTGAGGCGAGCCTCCTCGGTCGGCGCGGCCGACTCGCCGAGCGCGGACTCTTCGTTGAAGCCGACGTCCTGCACCTCGAAGCCAAAGCTCATGGCGACCTTGCGCGCCGTCTCGACGTCGAGGCTCTGGGTGATGGACACCATCGTTCCGAGCGCCATCAGCTTGGCCTGCAGCTCGCGAGCCTTGGCGCCGAGCTGGTGGGCCAGCTCGCCCACCGAGGTGGGACCATCGAGCCGGACCACGCGCTTGACGGGCTTTGCCAGAGCCACCGCCGCCGGGCGCGGCGCCGGGGCATCGCGCCGCTTGCGGCGTGGCGAAGCCAGGGCACGGGGATCGAGCATGGCCGGACGTCGCGCGGCCACTCGGCCCGTGACCTGCCGGGCGAACTGCTCCTGCTCGCGAAGCGTCACCACCTCGCGCACGCGCTTGCGCGCCTTGTTCTTTCGCTCGGCTGCTGCGGCGTCATCCCCGGGCGCTGCAGCCGGGGCGGCCTCCAGCGCAGCGCCGGCGCGCTCCACCGTCGCGGTCGGGCCGGGCAAGGGGGCAATAGGCTCCGCGGGCCCGGCCACCTCGAGCTCCGCGCTGACGTCTTCCTCGGCTACCGGCTCCGGCGCGGGGCCTCGTCCGACCACGGGGGCCGGCGCGTCGCCGAGCGCCGGCACGAGTATCGGCCTCGGGGCCTCCACCGGCACGGGCTCAGGCTCCGGGCTCACGCGCTTGCGGCGACGGATCACGGCTGAGCCGGAAGAGTGCTCGACGCGCTCCTCCACCATCTGGGCGCCTGCGGGCAGGGCGCCGCCGAGCTTCTGTCGTAGCTGATCCGCCTCGGCATCCTCGAGCAGCGCCATCGGGCCCTTGAGCTCGATCCCGACGCCATGCGCCTTCTCGACCAGCTCGTTGCGGTCGATGCCGAGCTCTTCGGCGAGCTTGTAAGCCCTGATCTTCGCCATCCGGTTCGTTCGCTTCCTTCGCGTGGGGCAGTAGTCGGGACGCTAGGCGCCCGTCGCATCCGCCTTCGTGGTCTCGGCCGCTGCCGGCTCCGTCTCTGCACTCTCGGCCGCGGCCGGCTCCGTCTCAGCACTCGCGGCCGCCGCCATCTGCGCGGCAAGCACCTCGGCCTCGGCTCGCTCGGCGATCTCGCGCGCCTCCTGCTCCCGCTTCTCGCCCGCCAGCTCCAGCGCACGCCGCTTGATGGCCTGCGCCCCGGCGGCGTCGATGCCCGGCAGCGACGAGAGCAGCTCCGCCGGACATTCCGCGAGATCTTCGAGCGACGCGATGCCCTGCTGCAGCAGCAGCTCGGCCTCGGGATCACCGCAGGTCGGCACGATCGAGACCGCCTCGGACAGCCAGCGCGCGACCTCGCGCATCTTCGATTCGCTCTTGATGTCGATGCGCCAACCGGTCAGCTGTACGGCGAGCCGGACATTTTGACCCTTGCGCCCGATCGCCAGCGAAAGCTGATCGTCGGGCACGATCACGTCCATGGACTTTGCTGCATCGTCGATGATGACCTTCGAGACCTGCGCGGGCGAGAGCGCGCTACAGACGTAGCGCGCCGGATCCGGACTCCAGGGCACGATGTCGATGCGCTCGCCGCGCAGCTCTTGCACCACGGCCTGCACGCGGCTCCCCTTCATGCCGACGCACGCGCCCACGGGATCGACGTCGCTGTCGCGCGAGGCGACGGCGACCTTGGAGCGCCCGCCCGGCTCGCGGGAGGAAGACACGATGCTCACGATCCGTTCGTAGATCTCCGGCACCTCCTGCTCGAAGAGCTTGGTCAGCATCTCCATGCAGGCGCGGGAGAGGATGATCTGCGGGCCCTTGGTGGCCTTGGTGACGTCGAGGACGTAGGCGCGAATCCTGTCGCCCGGGCGGTAGCTCTCGCGCGGCACCTGCTCCTTGGGCGGGAGCACGGCCTCGGCACGGCCGAGATCGACCACGATGGAACCCTTCTCGAAGCGACGCACGATCCCGTTCACGATCTCGCCGCGGCGGTCCTTGTACTCGTCGAAGACAATATCGCGCTCGGCATCCCGGACCTTCTGCAAGATCACCTGTTTCGCCGTCTGGGCGAGGATGCGGCCGAAGCCCGCGGTGTCGATCTTGACGCCGATCGAATCGCCGATCTCTGCTTCGGGGTCGTATTGGGCACGCGCCAGCTCGAAGCTCACCTGGCCGTCCGGGTCCGTGACCTGCTCCACCACCGTGCGAAAGTCGAAGACCTCGATCTCACCGGTCTCGTCGTTGTAGTGGGCCTCGATCTCCTTCTCGAGCCCGTACTTGCGGTGGGCGGCCTGCTTCATGGCCTCTTCGAGCGCGTCGATGATGACGCGCTTATCGATGCTCTTGTCCTTCGCGATCTGGTCGATCTCTCGCTTGAGTCCCGTCAGCATGCTCATTCCATCCCCGCGCTCGATTCGACGAGCGCTTCACGCCGATCCGTTGCCGACCTTCGCGGGCCGGGCGAAATCCGCCCGGCTGAACTCATAGATCGTATGCGCCTTCGCGACGTCCTCGAACGGGATCGCGACCTCGATGGCGTCGACCGCGACCCGGGCGACCCCTGCCTCGAACGACAGCAGCCGGCCCCGGAACCGCCTTCGGCCATCGAGGGGCTGCCGGGTCTCGATCCAGACCTCCGAGCCGCAAGCGGCCTGAAAATCCTTCTCGCGGGCCAGACGCCGATCGAGGCCGGGCGAGGAGACCTCGAGGGTGTAACGCACCGGAATCGCCTCCGCGGCGTCGAGCTGGGAGCCAAGCTCCCTCGACAGCGCCGCACAGCGCCCGATCGGCACGCGTCCGTCTCCATCCAAGGTGTCCACGATCACCCGCACCACCCAGGGACCCCGCCCGCGGACGAGGTCCAGATCCACCAGCTCGAGCCCATGATCCACGACCACCGGCTCGATCAAGTTGCCCAGCTCTGCCGGGATGTCCCGATACACGGCGAACCCACCCGAGAATCCCGCCGATCCAGCTCCAGAAACAAAAAAGCGGACGACGCGTCCGCTTTTCCTTCGCGCGCCCGGCCCCGCTCTGTTCCTCCGAGCCGGAGCACAGCGAGCCGGTCCTACCTACGTAAGACAAGCGCAAACTACCTGAATCACACAGAGATAGCAAGCAAAGGAGGCAGACGTCCCCCTCGGGGCAATGGGCGAAAGGACCCATCAGAGGCTGATGGAGAGCGGCCGGCGCCCTCCCCGCTCAGCGTGGAAGCTCGAGCGTCCCGACCAGGTCTGCGATGCGGCCAAGGCCGTGCCGGCGAGCGTACTCCGCGATGCCGTCCGCCACCTCGCCGGCCGCCATTGGATTGAGATAGCTCGCGGTGCCAACCTGGACGGCCGTCGCCCCGCAGATCAGGAACTTGATCGCGTCTTCGGCGGTCCCGATGCCGCCGATTCCGCAGATCGGGATCGCGACGGCCCGCGAGGCCTGCCACACCATGCGCAGGGCGATGGGCAGGATGGCGGGACCCGAGAGCCCCCCCAGCACGTTGTGCAGCACGGGGCGCCGGGTCTCGATATCGACGTCGAGGGCCTGGAGCGTGTTGATGAGCGAGATCGCGTCCGCGCCCT
>CAYGXT010000093.1:0-9013 GCA_964353695.1 uncultured Myxococcaceae bacterium | reverse complement strand
GCAATGTCTACCCGCATCCGGGCCAGTTCTACGTGACGGGCCTCGATGTGAGCGCGACGACCGGCACCATCATGATGCAGGGAGTCTTCCCGAACCCCGAGAACTTTCTCCGCCCTGGGCAGTTCGCGAAGATTCGCACCGCAACGGATCGGCGCATCGGCGCACTCGTGATCCCACAGCGCGCGGTGAGCCAGCTCCAGGGAATCGACCAGGTCGCGGTCGTCGGCGCCGACAGCAAGGTGGAGTTCAGGCATGTAACGCTCGGGCCGCGCAAGGGCAGCGACTGGATCGTCGACAAGGGGCTGGAGGCTGGCGAGAAGATCGTCGTCGAAGGGCTGCAGAAGATCCGGAACGGCATGACGGTCGTCGCGAAGCCCGCTCCTGCTTCGGACACCGATCCGGCCGCAGCGGCCCAGGCCGGGAGCTAGCCCTTGTCCCGATTCTTCATCGACCGCCCGATCGTGGCGATCGTGATCGCGATCCTCACGGTGGTGGGCGGCCTCGTCATGCTCCAGCGCCTGCCCATCGCGCAATACCCGGACATCGTCCCGCCGATCATCCAGCTATCCGCCGTCTACACC
This sequence comes from uncultured Myxococcaceae bacterium, assembly GCA_964353695.1. GTDB lineage: Bacteria > Myxococcota_A > UBA9160 > UBA9160 > UBA9160 > MYXO. The sequence continues at coordinate 8,432 of CAYGXT010000093.1, read as the reverse complement.
GGCGCCGACGCCGTGACGGTCGAGAAGGCCGTCGCCACACCGCTCGAGCAGCAGATCAACGGCGTGCAGGGCGGGATCTACCTGAAGTCGATCAACGGCAGCGATGGCACCATGACGCTGCAGGTGAGCTTCGACGTCGGCACCGACCCGAACCTCGACCAGGTCTTCACCCAGAATCGCCAGTCCCAGGCCATGTCCCAACTCCCGGAGTCGGTCCTGCAGCAGGGCATCACGGTGAAGCAGACCACGGGGCTTCCGCTCCTGGTGATCCCGATCTACTCGCCGAATGGGGAGTACGACGCGACCTTCGTCGGCAACTACGCGGTCATCAACGTGGTGGATGCTGTCGCCCGTGTGCCCGGCGTGGGCCAGGTGCAGGTGGTCGGCACGGCCAACTACGCCATGCGAATCTGGGTGCGCCCCGACACGCTGGCGAAGCTCCAGCTCACGGTCCTGGACGTGATGAACGCCATCCAGGCGCAGAACGTCGTCAATCCGGCCGGGCAGATCGGTGCAGAGCCGGCGCCGCCCGGTCAGGAGTTCACCTACAACGTCACGGCGCAAGGACGCCTGGTCACCACCGAGCAGTTCGGCGACATCATCGTGCGAGCCAACCCGGATGGGTCTCTCGTCCGGGTGAAGGATGTCGCGCGGATCACCCTCGGCGCGCAGACCTACATGCAGCTCGGCCGCTTCAACGGGAAGCCAGCGGCCCTGCTTCTCGTCTACCAGTCGCCGGGATCGAACGCCCTCGCTACCGCGGGCGCCGTCAAGGCTCAGATGGAGAAGCTCTCGGAGCGCTTTCCGGCGGGTGTCGGCTACGACATCGCCCTCGACACGACGCTTCCCGTCAGCGAGGGCATCAGCGAGATCGTCCAGACCCTCGGTGAAGCGATGGCACTCGTCATCATCGTCGTCTTCCTCTTCCTGCAGGGCTGGCGCGCGACGCTCATCCCCCTGATCGCGGTGCCGGTCTCCCTGATCGGCGCCTTCCTCGTGTTCCCGATGCTGGGCTTCTCCATCAACACGCTGTCGCTGCTCGGGCTCGTGCTCGCCATCGGCCTCGTCGTGGACGACGCGATCGTGGTAGTCGAAGCGGTCGAGGTGGGCATCGAGCACGGGCTCTCGGCTCGCGATGCCACCATCAAGGCCATGGAGGAAGTCTCCGGGCCCGTGATCGGTATCGCGCTCATCCTCGCGGCCGTCTTCATTCCGGCGGGCTTCATGACTGGGATCACCGGAAGCCTGTACCAGCAGTTCGCCATCACGATCGCGATCTCGGTGCTGATCTCGGCCTTCAACGCGCTCACGCTGAGCCCCGCCCTCTGTGCGATGCTCCTGCGTCCGAAGACGCCGTCGAGCGGCCCGCTCGGGCGCTTCTTCGCCGCCTTCAACCGCTTCTTCGATCGCGTCACCGGCGGATACGTGGCCATCTCGCACGGCGCGATCCGCCGCAGCTTCCGGACCATGCTCTTGCTGGTGGGCATCACGGTGATTGGAGTCGGCCTGGCGCGCGCGCGCCCGACGTCTTTCGTCCCCGACGAAGACCAGGGCTACTTCTTCATGCAGGTCTCGCTCCCCGACGCCGCCTCGCTGCAGCGAACCGACGCCGTGGCACGCGACATCGAGAAGGTTCTCGCCGAGACGGAGCAGATCCAGAGCTACTCGACGATCGTCGGCTACAGCATGCTCACCGGCATTTCGAGCACGTACAGCGGCTTCTACTTCGTCCAGCTCAAGCCGTGGAGCGAGCGTCCCGGCGCCGAGAACACGGTCGCCTCCCTCATGCGCCAGCTGAACATGCGCCTGCGCGCGCTGCCAGACGCTCAGGCCTTCGCCTTCGGGCCTCCCGCGATCCCCGGCATCGGCAACGCGGGCGGCTTCGACGTGATGATCCAGGACAAGGGTGGCAACAGCGTCGACTACCTGGCGAAGAACACTCTTCGCTTCATCGAGGCTTTGACCAAACGTCCCGAGATCGGGAACGCAATGACCCTGTTCCGGCCCGACGTCCCCCAGCTCTTCGCCAAGGTCGATCCCGCGCAGGTCTACAAGCTTGGAGTCACGTCGACCGACGTCTACTCCACGCTGCAGGCCCTTCTCGGGTCGGCGTACGTCAACCAGTTCAACGACTTTGGTCGCCTCTGGAACGTCTTCCTGCAGGCAGAGCCCGAGTTCCGCGTATCGGCCAAGGACGTTGGCAACTTCTACGTGCGAAACAGAGACCAGCAAATGGTCCCACTCTCGACCCTCGTCGACATGGAGTCTTCCTTCGGCCCGTCCTACACGAACCGCTACAACCTCTTCCGTTCCGTCGAGGTCCTCGGAGGCGCCGCGCCGGGATTCAGCTCCAGCCAGGCCATGGCGGCCGTGGAGGAGGTGGCGAAGGAAGTGCTCCCGAGCGACATGAGCTACGACTGGACGAATCTTTCCTATCAGGAAAAGAAGGCCGGTGGCAGCGGCGGGACCTTCGCGCTCTCGCTCTTCTTCGTGTTCCTCATCCTGGCGGGTCTCTACGAGAGCTGGTCGCTCCCCTGGAGCGTGCTGCTCACGACCCCGGTTGCCGTCTTCGGAGCCTTTTTCGGCCTTTGGATGCGGGGCCTCGACAACGACGTCTTCTCGCAGATCGGCCTCATCATGCTGATCGGGCTCGTGGCGAAGAACGCCATTCTGATCGTCGAGTTCGCCAAGCTCGAGCACGACAAGGGCGAGCTCTCGCTGGTGGACGCCACGCTCCTCGGCGCCAAACTGCGGCTTCGCCCGATCCTGATGACGAGCTTCGCCTTCATCCTGGGCTGCGTGCCGCTCTGGGTGGCCTCGGGCTCCGGTGCGATCTCGCGACAGAGCATCGGCACGACCGTGATCACGGGCATGCTCGCGGCAACCGCGATCGCGATCTTCCTGGTCCCCGTGCTCTTCGTGCTGGTGGAGCGCTTTGCGAGCGCCGGCTCGGAGCAAACTGCCGGAGCGCAGCCGACGGCTCCCCCGGCTCCCGCTGAGGGCCCGAAGTGAAGCGCCGGCGCGCCATCGCCGCGGCCCTCCTCGTCTGCTTCGGCACAGGATGCGCCATCGGCCCGAATTTCTTGCGGCCGCCGGTCGAATCTCCGGCGGACTATCGCAATCACGTGGATCCGCCGGAGGCGGCTTCGCTTGCGGACCTTCCCTGGTGGGAGGTCTTCGAGGACGAGGTGCTGCAGCAGCTCATCCTCGATGCGCTCAGCGCCAACTACGACCTGAAGACCGCCGTCTTCCGTGTCGAGCAGGCGAAGGCCCTGGTGGGCTTGGCGCAGTCACCGTTCTATCCGCAGATCCAGTACCAGGGAAGCGGCGGCCGGCAGCGGCAGCCGGAGCTGCTCGGCGTTCCCGGAGCGACCTTCAATTTCGTCTACGGCGCCTTCTCATTGGCCTGGGAGATCGACGTCTGGGGCCGGATCCGCCGCTCGAGCGAGGCTGCGCAGCAGCAGCTCTTCGCGACCGAGGAGTTCCGCCGCGGCGTTCTGCTTTCGCTGGTCACGGGCGTCGCGCAGTCGTATCTCCAGCTGATCGCACTCGACCGGGAGCTCGAGATCGCGCGCGAGACGGTGAAATCCTTCGAGGAAACCCTCCTGCTCTTCACCCGGCGTTACACGGGAGGCGTCGGCAATAAGCTGCAGGTGGCGCGCGCCGAAGCCGCGCTGTCGCAGACCCAGGCGCAGATCCCCGACATCGAGCGACGGATCGTAGTCCAGGAGAATGCCCTCAGTGTGCTCCTCGGTCGCAATCCTGGGCCGATCCCGCGGGGCAGAACGCTGGTCGATCGCCCGGCCCCGCCCGCGACTCCGCCCGGCCTTCCGTCGGCGCTGCTCGAGCGTCGGCCCGACGTGCTGCAGGCCGAGCACACGATCGCGAGCGCGAACGCCCAGGTCGGCGTTGCCATCGCGAACTTCTTCCCGCAGATCGGCCTCACCGCCCTCTACGGCGGCCAGAGCACGGCGCTGGCCGACATCGTGAAGGGGAGCTTCAGCATCTGGAACGTCGCCGGCAACGCCGCCGGCCCTCTCTTCCAGGGCTTCGCGTTGCTCGAGCAGTACCGTGCGCAGGTGGCGGGCTGGGAGCAGACGAAGGCGCAGTACGAGCAGACCGTGATCACCGCCTTCTCCGAGGTTTCGAACGCGCTCACTGCACAGGGGAAGCTCGTCGAGATACGGATCGCGCAGGAGCGGGCGGTTCGCGCCTACCAGGAGTCGGTGCGGCTCTCGCTGCTCCGCTATTCCTCGGGCCTCGCAGGCTACTTCGAAGTGCTCGAGGCCCAGCAGCAGCTCTTCCCGGCGCAGATCGCCCTGGCCCAGGTGCAGCGCGACCAGCTCCTCACCGTCGTCGTTCTCTACCGCGCCCTCGGTGGTGGCTGGAGCCTCGCCGCCGATCAGTGGAGCCAGAAGCCGTAAGGGCTCGGGCGGATCGCTACGAGGGTGACCCAGGAGCGTGAGGGTGACTGAGCCGGCTGTATCGGGTGGAGCGGCACGGGCCTGGCCGCGCCTCGGCCTCTCGACCCGGATCCTGATTGGCCTCGGCGCCGGCATCCTCGTCGGCCTCTTCTTCGGCCCCCCCGCGGCTGCGCTTCAGCCTCTCGCCGACGTCTACATCCGGCTCATGCAGATGACCGTGCTCCCCTATCTCATGGTGACCCTGATCGTCGGTCTCGGGCAGCTGGACGCTGCGGAGGCCCGTCTCCTCGCGATCCGCGGTGGCGTGATGCTGGTCGTCTTCTGGGTGCTCTCGCTCGCGATCATCGCGGCCTTCCCCCTCGCATTCCCTGCGTATCAGTCAGGGGCCTTCTTCAGCAGCAGCGTGGCGGAGCCACGGCAGGTCTCCATCTTCAGCGAGATCTTCATCCCGGCGAATCCATTCCATTCGCTGGCCAACAACGTCGTCCCCGCCGTCGTCCTGTTCAGCATCGCGGCCGGCGCTGCACTCATCGGCGTAGAAGGCAAGGAGCGCGTGCTCTCTGGCATGCGCGTGCTGAGCATCGCCCTGGTGCGCATCACGCGCTTCGTGATCGATTTGACGCCGATCGGCGTCTTTGCCATTGGCGCCGTCGCCGCGGGCACCATGGAGCCTGAGACGCTCGGTCACCTCGAGGTCTACCTCGTCACGTTCATCGCGGCCTCGCTCCTGCTCGCGTTCTGGGTGCTTCCACTCGCCGTGACCGCGGTGACGCCGTTCCGGTATGGCGAGGTGGTGTCGATCGCCCGCGACGCCCTGCTCACAGCCTTCGTGGCGAACAGCGCCTTCATCGTGCTGCCCATCCTCGTCGAGCGCAGCGGCGAGCTGATGGAGAGGCATGGGCTTCGATCGCCCGAGGCCGTGTCGGCAGCCGAGGTGATCGTCCCGGTGGCCTTCAACGTTCCGAACGCCGGGAGGCTGTTGACCCTCCTCTTCGTTCCCTTCACGGCCTGGCTGGCCGGCAGCCCCCTCTTGGCCCACGACTATCCGGGCCTGCTCGGCGCGGGACTCTTCAGCTACTTCGCCAAGGCGCAGGTCGCGCTGCCCTTCCTGATGGACCTGATGGGCGTGCCCCAGGACCTCTTCCAGCTCTACATCCCGACCACGATCCTGAACGGGAAATTCGATTCCCTCGTTTCGGCGATGAACCTGCTGGCCTTCGCGTTGATCGGCGCCGGTGCGATCAGCGGCTACCTCGTCCTGCGGCCCGCGCGGATCCTGCGGGCCGTCGCTGCGATCGTGCTGGGGACGATCGCCGTGGTGGTGGGAACGAGCCTGCTCCTGGCCGCCATGGTGGACACGACCGACCGGAAGGCTGAGCTGCTCATGGGCATGCGCGCCATGCATGGGCAGGAACGGGTGATCGTTCACGAGGAGCCTGTGCCGCGAGACGGCGTCGCTCGGCCGCAGGGAATGACGCGCTTCGAATGGGTTCGGCAGCGAGGGACGCTGCGCATCGGGTATCTCCCTGACCGTCTCCCGTTCTCGTTCTTCAATATCCGGAACGAGCTTGTCGGCCTCGACGTCGACCTCGCCGCAATCCTCGCCCGCGACCTCGGGGTCGTGGCGGAGTTTGTGCCGATCGATTTGCGGGCACTCTCGAAGCAGCTCGCCGACGGCGAGATCGACGTCATGCCGGGGGTCTGGTACCGGACGTTCTTCATCTCCTCGATTCGCCTGTCGACCCCTTACCTCGAAGGCGTGATGGGCTTTGCCATGAAGGACGCTCGCCGCGAGGAGTTCGCGACCATCGATGCGCTGCGCCAGAGCAGGGGCCTCCGCATCGGGGTGCCGATCGACCCGCAGCTCGTGGAACCCAGCGTCCGCCGCTACTTCAATGACGCAAAGGTCACGCTGGTGCCCCTCGACTCGCCACGCCCGTTCTTCGAAGGGCAGCACCCGGAGCTGGACGCGTACCTCGTGATGGCCGAGGCGGGTATGGCCTGGACGCTGCTCCACCCGGAATATGCGGTGGTCGTCCCGCAACCGGGGCCCGTGAGCGTCCCGGTGGGCTTCGGGTTCGCAATGGATGCGCCCGATCTCGCACAGTACGCAGACGAGTGGCTGGTGATCCAGCGATCGCAGGGCGCGATCCAGGAGGCCGTCGACTACTGGGTCTACGGTCGCGGCGCCGAGAAGAAGGTGCCCCGCTGGTCCGTAATCCGGAACGTCCTCGGCTGGGTCGAATAGCCGCGCTGAGCGCTCCTTTCCAGCCGAACAACTTCGTTTAGAACGAGCCGCGGTGGTCGAACGGCAGGAGATTCATCCGCCCGATCGCATGCTTCGGTATCGCCGGATGAGGTTGTTGGTCGAGCTGTCGTGCTCGAGCCGAGGCGCGTTCTCGGCTTCGAGCTCCGGGATGATGCGCTGCGCGAGCGCCTTCCCGAGCTCGACGCCCCATTGGTCGAAGGAGTTGATGCTCCAGATGGCGCCCTGGGTGAAGACGCTGTGCTCGTAGAGGGCGACCAAGCTGCCCAGTGTTTCCGGTGTGAGCCGGTCGGCCAGGATCGTGTTCGACGGTCGGTTGCCTTCGAAGACGCGATGTGGAACCAGCACGGCTGGCGTGCCTTCGGCCCTCACCTGCTCGGGCGTCTTGCCAAAGGCGAGCGCCTCGGTCTGGGCAAACACATTCGCCAGAAGTATGTCGTGGTGCCGGCCGAGCGACGTCAGCGCATGCGCAAAGGCGATGAAGTCACACGGAATCAGTCGCGTGCCCTGATGGATCAGCTGGTAGAACGAGTGCTGCCCGTTGGTGCCGGGCTCGCCCCAGTAGATCGAGCCTGTGTCATAGGTCACCGTCTCGCCGTCGAGCGTGACACGCTTCCCATTGCTCTCCATGGTCAACTGCTGGAGATAGGCCGGGAAGCGCTTCAGGTAGTTCTCGTACGGCAGCACCGCCAGCGTCTGGGCGCCAAAGAAGTCGGTGTACCAAAGTGAGAGCAGCCCCATCAGAACCGGCAGGTTTTTTCCGAACGGCGCGCTGCGGAAATGCTCGTCCATCTGGCGAAAGCCGTCGAGCATCGCGCGGAAGCTCGCCGGGCCGACGGCGATCATCGTGGACAGGCCGATCGCCGAGTCCATCGAGTAGCGACCGCCCACCCAGTCCCAGAACCCGAACATGTTCGCCGTGTCGATGCCGAAGGCGGACACTTTCTCGGCATTCGTCGAGACGGCGACGAAGTGCCTCGCCACGGCCTTGACGTCGCCGCCGAGCCCTGCGAGCGACCAGTCGCGCGCGCTCTGCGCGTTGGTCATCGTCTCCAGCGTCGTGAAGGTCTTCGACGACACGACGAAGAGCGTCTCGCTCGGGTCGAGGTCGCGCGTCGCTTCGACGAGGTCGATCGCGTCGACGTTCGACACGAACCGGAAGGTCATCGAGCGCTCGCTGTAATGACGGAGCGCTTCGTAGGCCATCACGGGCCCGAGGTCCGAGCCGCCGATGCCGATGTTGACGACGTTCCGGATGCGCTTGCCGGTATGGCCCTTCCACTCGCCGCTGCGGACGCGGTTGGCAAAGCCCGCCATCTTGTCGAGGACAACGTGCACCTCCGGCACGACGTTCTTCCCGTCCACCACGATCGAGGCGTCCCGCGGCGCGCGTAGGGCGACGTGGAGCACGGCGCGGTCCTCGGTGACGTTGATCTTCTCGCCCCGGAACATGGCGTCGATCCGGGCTCTCAGCCCCGACTCCTCCGCCAGCCGGACGAGGAGCTGCATCGTCTCGTCGGTGACACGGTTCTTCGAGTAGTCGAGGAAGAGCCCAGCGGCCTCGGCGGTCAGGCGCTCGCCGCGCGCCGGATCGTCCCCGAAGAGCGTCCTGAGATGAAGGTCGCGCATCATCCGGGCGTGCGTCTCGAGCGCCGTCCACGCCGGGCGACTGGTCAGCCGGGGCAGCTCCGTGCTCATTTCTTGGTCACTTCGACGGCTTCTCAAGATGCCCGCCGAACTGG
>CAYGXT010000092.1:0-9060 GCA_964353695.1 uncultured Myxococcaceae bacterium | reverse complement strand
TCCACATGATCGAGACGATCAACAAGCTCCACCGCGCGAACCGCCACCTGGTGCAGGTGCTAGGCCGCGAGCCCACGCCCGAAGAGCTCAGCGAGAAGATGGAGCTCCCGCTCGACAAGGTGCGAATGGTGCTGAAGATCGCCAAGGAGCCCATCTCGCTCGAGACGCCCGTTGGCGAGGAGGAGGACAGCCGCCTGGTGGACTTCATCGCCGACACGCGTTCGGCGAATCCCCAGGAGGCCATGATCAACGAGAACCTGGCAGACCAGACGCGGCGCGTGCTCGCGACGTTGCTGCCGCGCGAAGAGAAAGTGCTCAAGATGCGCTTCGGCATCGGCGAGCGCGCGAACCACACGCTCGAGGAGGTCGGACAGGATTTCGACGTGACGCGCGAGCGCATCCGCCAGATCGAGGCCAAGGCGCTGCGCAAGCTGCGCCACCCGAGCCGGAGCCGGCTGCTCAAGAGCTTCGTCGAGAAGTAGGTTGTCTTTCCCGCAGGACGGGCTACGTTCTTGCCTCGAGGCGTCTCCCTTGGTCGACGCGCCAGCCCACGGGTATTCACCCGCCTGACCGCACCTCCATTCGACTCTGCCTTAGCATGCGTGGATTCTGTTGCCGGACCTTCCGGCCGCGGGATCTGCGGACAGGCGACGTGTTCCGGTGTCGAATACGAACCGGACCGTCGTCACGAGGACATATTCTTTGAGCAAGAAGATCTATATTGGGAATCTTTCGTTCTCCACCACGGACGCCGAGCTGCGCCGTCTCTTCGAGCAGCACGGCGCCGTCGAGTCGGTGAACGTGATCATGGACCGGGAGACCGGGCGGCCGCGAGGCTTCGCCTTCGTGGAGATGAGCGATCCGAGCAGCGCCGCGGCGGCCATCCAGGTGCTGAACGGCCGCGAGCTCGACGGGCGCTCGCTGCGCGTGAACGAGGCGCAGGAGCGCGCCGCGGGCGGCGGTGGCGGCGGTGGCGGCTACGGCGGCAACCGGCGCTAGAGAGCTTCACCGCCGTGCGGCGGCCGGCCCCAATCGCCGGCCGCCGCACGGTCTCTCGCTTCGCCTTGCGGCGGAGCCACGAGGGATCCCATGGCGAAGGGACGAGCCTCCTTCCAGAAGCGAGAGCGCGAGCGCCAGAAGACCGAGAAGGCGGCGCAGAAGCGCGAAGTCCGAGCCCAGCGCGAGCCCGTTGCGGGCGACGCTGCCCGCGTTGCAACGCGGGCGGATCTCGACGGCTACGGCCTCGAGCCCTCTTCCTCCGACGAGAGCGCTGCCGAGGACTCCGCGGGCTCGGCGTCGCGGCCTTGATCCGCGCGCGAGCCTGAGGCCAACGCCGTGGCAAAGCGAAAGCACGAAGCTCGGCCGCCGCTGCGTCCGCTCACGCCCGAGCCGCGGCCGAATGCGAGCGGCCACCGCTTCGGGCCCTCCCTGACGTGTTGCTGGTGCGGCGTCTCCTACCGACTGCATCATCGCGACCCGCAGCCCTGCCGGCCGGAGCCTCCGATCAGGCCATCGTGAGTCCACCGCTCACTGAGAGCGTTTGGCCCGTGATGAAGCCTGCCTGCTCGGACGCCAGGAACGCAACCGCCGCGGCCACTTCGTCGGGAGCGGCGAGCCTGCCCATCGGTATTGCGCGCACGAGGCCCTCTACGATCTTCCGGCCGCGCTCGTCTGCGGCCGCCATGGCCTCGATCAGAGCTGTCTGCGTTGGGCCTGGGCTCACGCTGTTGGAGGTGACGCCCTTGCGTGCCACCTCGCGCGCCACCGCCTTCGCGAAGGCGATCAGTCCGCCCTTCGCGGCCGCGTAGACCACCTCGAGCGAGGAGCCCACGCGGCCTGCATCGCTCGCGATCTGGATCACGCGCCCGAAGCGGCGCTCCACCATGCCGCCGAGCAGCGCGTGCGTCACGCGGATCGGGCCCGCCAGATTCACCTCGAGCAATCGCGTTCGAAAGAGCTCGTCCGTCTCGAGGAAGGGCCGCAGCTCGTCCCAGCCCGCGCAGTTTACGAGGATGTCGATCGGGCCGAGCCCCGCTTCGGCCGCAGCGACCGCGCGGAAGACCGAGGCAGGGCTCGTGACGTCGAGCTCGACGGCGAGCGCCATGTTGGATTCGCCGACGCCGCTCGCCACCCGCGCGCAGGCTGCCGGGTCGAGATCGGCCACGGCCACACGCACGCCCTGCGCTGCGAGAGCCTTCACGATGGCGGAGCCGATGCCGCCCGCGCCGCCCGTGACGAACGCCACCCGACTTGTCGGGTCTGCCTGGATCACTGCGCTCGCAAGGCTCATCGAAAGCGCCCGAAGTCCGGTGTGCGCTTCTCGTTGAAGGCCTGCACGCCCTCCTTCGCCTCGTCGGTCGTCACGAAGAGATCGAGGTGATCGAAGGCGAGCGTGCCGATGCCGGCCACAGACTCGCTGTCGGCATTGAAGGAATGCTTCAGCACCCGCAGCGCCGTCGGGCTTTTCGCGAGCATCTCGTCGGCCCACTGCCGCACCGTCGTGTGCAGCTCCGCGAGCGGCACTACCTGGTTGACGAGAGCCCAGCGCTCCATGGTGGCGGCGTCGTAGAGGCGGCAGCAATACCAGATCTCGCGGGCGCGCTTCTCGCCGACGATCCGCGCCAAGTAGGCACTGCCGAAGCCCGCGTCATAGGAGCCTACGCGCGGTCCGACCTGGCCGAAGCGCGCATGATCGGCCGCGATCGTCAGATCGCAGATCACGTGCAGGACATGTCCCCCACCCACCGCCACTCCGTTCACCGCAGCGATCACTGGCTTCGGGATGTCGCGGATCACGCGATGGAGCGTCTCCACCTCGAAGAGGCCCGACTCTGACGGCCCATAGTCGCCCGTCTCGAGGCGCTGCTTCTGGTCGCCGCCCGAGCAGAAGGCCTTCTCGCCTGCGCCCGTGAGCGCGATCACGCCCACGCTGCGGTCGGCCCACGCGCATTTGAAGGCGAAGATCAGCTCGTCGATGGTTCGGGCGCGGAAGGCGTTGTAACGCTCCGGGCGGTTGATCGTGATCCAGGCGAGGCCGCGATCGACCTCGTAGCGCACATCCTTCAGCTCTTCGATCTTCATCGAAGATTCGCCTACTCCAGATCCGGCGGTGTGTGTTCTTGGATCCAGGTAGGCACGCTGCCCATGAAGCCAACGGCCACCTGCCGTTCACGGACGCGGGTGAGGAGCTTCGCGAGCGTCGCCTTTGAGGGCGGCGGGATCGGGCGCAGCGCGGCGGCGACACCATCGGCCACCTCGCGCGCGGCGTCGGCAGCGCCTTCGAGAAGCGTCTCTTCGCCTTCATGGCCACTGGGACCGAGGCCGAGCCAGGCCGTCGCCATCTCCTCCGAGACATGGGCCGCGTGCTTGCGTGAGGCCACGATGTTGCCCTTGCCCGTGACCACGTTGCCCGCGCCAAAGAGCGTGGGAAAGGCGCCGATGCGTCCGAGGTCCCAGTCGTCGAAGGCCAGCAGCTCATTCTTCATCGGAAGGCCCGGGATCGGCTCCGGGATGCTGCCGATCGAGCTCACGACGTAGCTGCCACGCCGCTCGAAAGTCTCGTCCGTCTTCGTGGGCCGACTCTTCTGGGCTGGGTCAACCCGCATGCGCCGGAACGTAAGGCCCACGAGGCGGCCCTTCTCGACCACGAGCCCCTCCGGGGCCGCGAGTTGCTCGACGCGGAAGAGATACTTCTCCATCGCCTTCTCGAGGATCCTGCGGCGGCCCGCCTCGACCTTCTCCAGGCGCGTGGCGTCAGCGCCCTCGGGCGCCTCCATCAGCGGCATATCTTCGATGCGGCGGCGGTAGAAGAGCGTGCAGCCTCGCAGGCCGAGATCCGGCCAGGAGAGCCCGTGCTTCCCGAGGAGCTTCGGGATGCCGCCGACTTCGAGCTCGAGGAGCGAAACGTCGATGCCCCGCTTCGCAAGGGCCGCGCGTGTCGTCTCCAGCGTATGTGCCTTCGCCACGTCGATCGAGCCCAGGCCGCCACCCACGATGATGGCGTCGTCTTCGATCACGTACCGCTCACCAGTGTAGGCTTTCTCACCCGAGTGGTTGTACCAGATGATGAACGGGTTCTGGTAGATCAGCCCCCGGCCCACATAGGCCTCGGCCCCCTCGATCGCCAGCGGCCGATCGCGCCAGGCGCCACAGGCGAGCACCACGGCGCTGAAGCCCCAGCCATCGATGAGCTCGCGCAGCTCGACGTCGCGGCCGATCCGGGTGAGCGGCAAAAGGTGCACGCCAGGCTGCGAGAGCTTGCCGACGATGACCTCGTACTCCTTGCGCCGCAGCGCCATATGCCAGCGCGGAAGCCCGTCCTCGACCTTGCCGTAGGGGCGGGGATTCTGCTCGAAGACCGCCACCGCACAGCCGTGGGCGGCGAGGCGGGCCGCGACCTCGGCGCCGGCGGTAGCGCCGCCAATGACGGCGACGGCGTGGGAAAGGCGGGGAGCGGTAGCAGGCGAAGGGTTGTGGGTCGTCATGGGTTGCCGAGAATGTCAAATCCGGCGGACCTCAGCAATCCGAGCGTGGTAGCCTCCCTCTCTCGGGCCCTTAGCTCAGCGGTTAGAGCACCCGGCTCATAACCGGATAGTCCCTGGTTCGAATCCAGGAGGGCCCACCCATCCCGACCGATCCCGACTGATCCGGTCTATTCGGCCACGAACTCGTCGCGGAGCTGGCGCTTCAGGATCTTCCCGGCCGGGTTGCGGGGTAGCTGTTGCGCGTAGCTGCGGATCTGGGTCGGGATTTTGAAGGCTGCAAGGTGCTCGGCCAAGAACGCGCGCAGCGCGTCGGGGTCGATGCTGCGGCCCGGCTTCGGCACCAGGGCGCATGCCACCTCTTCGCCGAGGCGCGCGTGGGGCACGCCGAAGACTGCGGCCTCATACACATCCGAGTGTTCGTAGATCGCAGCCTCCACCTCGGCGCAATAGACGTTCTCGCCCGCACGAAGCACCATGTCCTTCGCGCGATCCTGAACGAAGACGAAGCCCTCCTCGTCGATGCGGCCGATGTCGCCGGTGCGAAGCCAACCGTCGACGATCGTCTCGGACGTGGCGTCGGGACGGTTCCAGTAGCCACGGATGAGGTGCGGCCCGCGGAACCAGATCTCGCCCACTTCGTTCGCGCCGAGCACGCGGCCCTCCGCATCGGTGATGCGCACCTCCACGCTCGGCACCACGCGCCCACAGCTCGTGGGCTTGCGAAGATAGTCGTCGCCGCTGTTGTTCGGGCCGTAGGCGTTCGTTTCCGTCAAGCCGTAGCCGATGCCCGGGCGCGCCGTTCGAAAGCTGCGATCGACACGGCGGACCAGCTCTGGCGGCGCCGGCGCGCCGCCGCCGCCGACGGAGAGCAGGCTCGACGTGTCGCGCGAGGCAAAATCAGGGCACTCGAGAAGATCCCACGATTGCGTCGGAACACCCACAAACTGCGTCACGCGCTCGCGCTCGATCAGCTCTAGCGCGCGCGCCGGATCCCACTTGCGCATGATCACCAGTTTCAAGCCCGACGCGAAGCAGGAGAGCAGCACTGGCACACAGCCCGTTACGTGGAACAGCGGCACCACCAGGATGAAGCTCGTCGGATACCGATGTTCCTTCGGCGCCCCCCCGCTCATGGCCGAGGTCACCGCCGCGCGACACGCAAAGGCCATGAGTGCCGAAAGCACCGCGCGATGCGTCGAGACCGCGCCCTTTGGATGGCCCGTCGTGCCGGACGTGTAGAGGATCGTAGCGTCCATGTCGGGCGTCACGTCGACCTCGGGAAGCATCGCACCGTCCAGCACCACCTCCTCCCAGCGGTCGACGCGGTCGGGGAGGGTGTCCTTGCTACGGACCGCGATCGCGCGGAGGTCGAGGCCCTCGAGCAGCGATGCGATCTTCTGCACCCGCTCGTGGTCGGCGATCACGACGCGGCTTCCTGAGTCGCGCAGCGCGTACTCATTCTCTTCCGTCGTCCACCAGGCGTTGAGCGAGACCGAGATGGCGCCGATCGATGTGATGCCCGCGAAAGCAATCACCCACTCGGGATAGTTGCGCATGGCGATCGCAACGCGATCGCCGGGACGGATGCCGTAGTGATGCACCAGGGCGGCGCCGAGGGCATCCACCTTCGCCATCACCTGGCCGAAGCTCCAGCGCTCGTCTTCGTAGACCAGGAAGGTGGCATCGCCACGAGCGCGCGTGGCGGCGAAGAGAGCGCGCAGCGAGGGCGGCGTGTTCTTGAAGAGGCGAAGCTTCTGGCCACCGACCTCGCCGTCCACGATTTCGAAGAGACTGCCGGGGCCAGTAACGGTGGCGACGGCCTCGGACCAGGGCATGGAGGTCATTGGCATGGGCGTGCTCCTCTGGCTGCGGCCAGCCGTGATGAGGATGATAACTTCTCGAGCGGAGCCGTCGCCGCCCGCGGAGCCATGCTCCACTCCTGCGGCTATCCAATGCCCTTCCTCCCGAATTACGTCGAGACCGGGGTGGACATCCTCCAGACCCTCCAGCCCAAGGCCGGCACATACTTGGCATGACGCACATGGTGCAGCACGGCATGTCCATGGAAAACATGCGCGCCATCTTCTGCACCGTCCGCGAGCTTCAGGAGGGAGCGCACGATCGGGGAAATGCCAAGCGCGTACGCCGCGATTGGAGAGCAGGATCTTCCTCGCCGACCCGGTCGATCGGCGGAAGCCCGGCGTTGCCGATGCGGCGTGGTGCGTCGATCGTCAATCCTCCACGCGAACCCGGAAGCGAGAGAGATACGCGCCGAATCGCTTGCGCAGCTCGGCGGACTCGAGCCCGAAATCAGCCTTCAGGTCGTAGCGAACCTGGCCGTGCTTGCCACGGGGGTTTGCGGCCAGGAAGGCGCCGAGCTCGGCGCGCGCGGCGGGCGTCATCAGGAGCCCCGCCCTCTCGTAGATACGCGCGACCATGCCCAGGTCGTCCGCCATGAACTCGTCAAAGGGCACGTCGATCGTCTGCGAGGCAGGGAGACGCTCGCGATCGCGCACGCAGGCAGCGAGCAGCTTCTCGACGCGGTCGATCCAGTAGTCCGCGAGGCCGGCGAGGTCGACGTGCGTGCGCCTCATGCGGTCGCCGTAGCCGAGCATCGTGATCGTGGAGCGCAGCACCGAGACGGGGTCGCGGTGCGTGATCACGACCGTCGCGTCGGGAAAGACGTCGAGCAGCGCCGGCAGCTGCTCCAGATGCTGCGGAGACTTCAGCACCCATCGGCTCGGCCCGCGCATCCAGCTCAGCGCCTGCAGCACGCGCTTCATGTAGCCGTAGTGCGGGCGCTGGTCGACCGTGAGATAGTGGTCGCGCCAGCGCGTCGGGCGACACAGCCACTCGAGCAGGTAGGAGGCAAAATCGAGCTCCTCGAGCTCGATCTCCTCGTGAATATGCTCCGGAGGCATATCGTGCATTGCCACGATGAGAGGCATATTCGCGACCATCTGCTGATACGCTGCATGGCAACGCGAATAACGCGGGTCGCGTCCATCGCGTCCGGGCCCCTCACCGCGGACCGGCACAGGCTCCAGCGACTCCCAGTACGGCAGCGAGCGCAGGCGCGTGTCGGCGCCGATCAGGTTCAAGAGATGCGTCGTGCCCGTGCGCGGCATGCCCGCGACAATCAGCGGGCGCTCGAGCTTCACCTCGAGGATTTCGGGGTGACGCCGTAGAAGATCCTCAAAACGCAAGCGGCTGGCCGCGTAGCGCACGAGGTTCGAGAAGACGCCGAGACGTCCAAGTGCGTTGAGTCCGGTGTCCTCGTCGATCGACTGACACTGCACCCCGAGGCGCACGCGAAAGTCGTCCCTCCCGAACTCGGAGAGCCCCGTACGTTTCACCGCCGCAGCGAGGATCGTGTCGACGCGAAACTGCACGGGCTGCGTCTCCGCGTACGCCACCGCCGCCGCTTGCGCACGCGTCAGCACGGGCCTTGCGAGGTCGGCGATGCGGATGTCGTCGGGCCTTGTCACGCAGCGTCTCCCAGCCTTTTGACCAGCTTTTGGATCTCCCACTCGAGCCAGCGCGTCTCCCAGAAGTTGACGCTGCGGGCGAGCAGCGTCCGATGGGCGGCGAGGCTCGCCGCGAGGGCACCTCGATGGGCGGGGTCGGCCGCGAGCGCCGCCTCCGCCAGGTGCAGCGCCTCGACCGGTGCGGAAACTGCCTTGCTGGCCGCGGCGGCGGCCACCGGACCGGGGCCGCCCGCGAGCGTCACCAGCTCCGCGGACACGCTCCACGGCGGCATCGAGTACAGCTCGCTCGTCGCTCGCCCGTGGAACCAGCCCTGGTACTGCTCCCAGATCGCGCGCGCCGACCAGGCGACCTTGCCGTAGCCCTGCCCCACCTCGAGCTCCCGCGGCAGTTGGGTCTCCTGCATCGCGGTCCAGACGTCCTTGCCCGCGTTCATCGCCGCCACGATCGCGTCGTGAACAAAGAGCACCGCCCCTCGCATGCGCGTGAGCTCGCAGCGGATGAGATCGCGACCTACCACCGGATCGAAGTGACCAACGCAAAGCATCTCGGCGCCCAGCGAGAGGAGGAGGTCGAGCGCCTCGACGTACTTCAGCGGGTCGCGGTAGCGGTCGCCGCGAATCGTCACGAGGTTGGGGAAATGGCCGAAGAGAGCGCCCATCACATTGCCCGTGAAGCAGATGCGCTGCTGCGGCAGCCAGACCAGCAGCGAGTCCTCGGTCTCGGCGCCGTCACAGCCGATCAGCTCGAAGCGTACGCCGCCAAGCTCGAACTCGGAGCGGCCCTCGACCGTGAGCGTCGGCGTCGGCCGAGCCTGCATCGGCGGCGCGCCGCCCGCGCCTGCGCGCCGCATGCGCTCGAAGCTCTCGGCGAATGCGAAGTAGCTGCGCCTCGCCCGGAACGCAGCGAGTCGCGTGTCGTAGGCCTGCTGTTCTGCGTTCCTCGCGTGGGCCACCACCTGGGTTCCCGGCTCCCGGAAGAGATCGACGCCGCCCACGTGGTCGACGTGGCCCTGGGTGAGCACGATGTAACGCACGGGTCCGCGGTCGATCGAGTCGAAGTATGCCTTGTGTACCGGCGCCTCGAAGCC
>CAYGXT010000091.1:0-9096 GCA_964353695.1 uncultured Myxococcaceae bacterium | reverse complement strand
TCGAACCTTGGTGGAAGTTGAAGTATACCCGCGCGGAGACTTGGAGCGCCGAAGCTCGGAGAGATTCCGTGCGGACGCGGTGATGGCCGGGGGAGTGGACGTCGTGAGGAGGGGCAAGCCCTCCGGGTCGGCCGAGAGACCTGCTCATGAGCCCGTGAAGAAATCCCTCTTCACACGGCCGCGCTGCTGCGACGGAGCACCCGTCCCGGTCGCGCTCCCGTGTGCGCGCCGTCACGCACCACGAAGCCGCCGTTCACGAGCACGTGGACGATGCCCGCGGGCGGCACTTCGGGGTTCTCGAAGCTGCCGCGCTCTCCAACCGTGGCCGGGTCGAACAGCACGAGGTCGGCGGCGGCGCCCTCGCGGATCGCGCCGCGGTCGTGCAGGCCGAACTTCGAGGCCGAGAGCCCCGTCATGCGGTGTACGCCCTCTTCGAGCGTGAGCACGCCGAGCTCCCGCACGTAGCGCCCGAGCACGCGGGCGAAAGTGCCCCAGAGCCGCGGATGGGGCCTGCGGCCGAGGGTCGGGATGCCATCGGAGCCGATCATCGTGACGCCGTGCCGCATCACGGTCTGCACGTCCTCCTCGCACATCATATGCGCGATGATCGTCGTGGCCGGATCGTCCTCCGCGATGCGCTGCGCGGCCTCGAGGTCGGAGAGGCCCAGCTCACGGGCGATCGCCGCGATGGAGCGGCCCTCGCGTTCGGGTCGCTTCGGTCCAGAGGCCACCACCACGTCGTCGCCCGTCATGCGGCCAAGGCCGCCGCCGTCGTGGCCGGTGATGGCGCCGGCGGTGAGCACGGCCGAGAGGATGGTGCTCCCCGCCGTGTAGGGATACTGGTCGGCATGGACGTCGACGCCCCGGGCGCGCGCCTCGTCGATGAGCAGGATCGACTCGCGGACGAGGCCCCAGGCGTCGCGTCCGGACGCTTTGTGGTGCGAAATCTGGACGGAGACGCCGGCGCGCTCGCCGATCTCGATCGTCTCGCGCACGGAGTCGAGCAGGTGCGTGCTCTCATCGCGCATATGCGTGGCGTAGAGCCCGCCGAAAGGCACCAGCTCGCGTGCGAGCGCCACCAACTCAGCGGTCGCTGCGTGGCGGCCAGGCTCGTAGATGAGGCCCGACGAGTAGCCGAGAGCGCCGGCCTCGAGACCCTCGCGCAGCAGCGCGCGCATGGCCTCGAGCTCGTCCGGCTCGGGTGCTCGTTTGGCGCCGCCCATCGCGGCGGCGCGCACGCTGCCGTGGCCGACGAGGAAGCCGACGTTGACGCTCGCGGGCTCGGCCTCGAGCCGCGCGCGGTAGCCTGCGTAGCCCTCCCAGCTCGCGGGCAGGCCCTCGGGGTGGAAGAGGCGCGCCATCGCGGACGCCGGCCCGTAGGGCGCCGCGCCCATGCCGCAGTTGCCGACGACGCAGGTGGTGACGCCGCCGAGGGCTTTGAAGGCCATCTCCGGATGGATCACGACCGCGAAGTCGTCGTGGGTGTGGACGTCGATGAAGCCCGGCGCGAGCGCGAGGCCCCGGCCGTCGACCACCGCGGCCGCGTCGCGCTCGGCCAGGGCGCCGGGGCCCGCCACGGATGCGATGCGGTCTCCCATGATGCCGACGTCGCCGCGGATGCCCGGCGCTCCCGTGCCGTCGAGGATCAGCGCGTCGCGAAAGACGAGATCGAAGCTTTGCTTCATGCGCGAAGACTCTACTGCCTGGCGGGCGCGCGGCACTGGCCGCCCGCCCGCAGCTCGTCCGTCACGCTGAAGACGGCGCCGGCGTCGTCCAGGTAGAGCTGCTGCATCTCCGGCAGTGTGAACGGACGCGAGCCGATGCGGCCGAAGACCGCGATCTGGTGGCCCGTCTCGTCCACGGCGCGGTCGCGCTCGAGGCCGCGTGAGAGCGCAAGCGCCGGGCCGCCGGTCGTGCGCGTGGCGATCAGCTCGGGCCGGGGCTCGGGGCTGAAGCCGTAGAACTTCGGCTGGGAGTCGGGGGAGGTGAGCTGTACGACGGCGAGGCCGCCCTCGCCATCGGCTACGTACGCGAAGAGCGACGCGTTGGTGCTGCCTACGATCACGTCGCGCGCGTCGCGGATCCGGCCACCGGCGTCGAACTTTTGCAGGAGATGCGGCTGCTCGGGCTTCTCCACGTTCACGATCACGAGGCCCTCTTCGCCGGCGGCAATGTAGGCGTAGCTGCGAGCCACGTAGATACGGCTCGCATTCGCGATCGGCACCCGCGCGCCCGGCACGATGCGCGGGCTCTCGGGATGCGTCACGTCGATCACCTGCAGGCCCTCGTCGTCGAGGGCGAAGAGGTAGCGGAACTGGAGCACAGCGGCGCGGGGGTTCGCGAGCGGGATCACGGCGAGAAGCTTCGGCTGGAGCGGCAGGTCGAGGTCCAGCACGACGATGCCGGCCTTCGCGCTGACGTAGAGCAGATGGCCGGCGAAGAAGGCGTGGACGGCGCCGTCGAGGATGCCGTCCTGGTTCCAGGTGAGAGCCCGTGCGAGAAAGTTGTTGCGGGGTTCGAAGTCGGCGAGGGTCTCGACGTTGGTGAGGATCAGGCCTTCCTGCGCGTCGGTCACGGCCGCGTAGCTGTAGATGGGGTGCATGGGCTGCTCTTCGTTGTCGAGGGCGCCCGTGGGATCGGGATTCGTGCTGGTGACGCCCGGCACGCGGTTGCGCTCGGGCCGTACGAGCTGGTTCGTCGGCAGCGCAACGCAGGTGGCGTCCTTCGAGCCAAAGCCGGTGTTCTGGCCAAGGGGCGAGAAGGGCGCGGTGATGAAGCGCTCCGAGAAGGCCTTGTTGCCGACCTGCGCCACGTCGTAGACCTGCAGGCCTGCGCTCCCTTCCGCCGCGTAGAGGTACTCGCCGCGCTGCTGCAGGCAGCGCACGGCCGCTGCGTGATGGTGGTAAGCGTGCTGAAGCTCTTGGCCGCGCTGCTGATGCTCCTCCCACCACTTCGGGTATGCGCTGCGATGCAAGAAGCTCCCGATCACGGCCTGGGGCTCGTCCCACTCCGTCACCTGCACGGCGTCGATGCCGTCCCCCGTGCCGACCCAGGCGTGGAATCCCACGAAGTTCACGAAGCTCGTCCCGAGCAGCAGGAGCTGCGCCATGATCGCATTGTTGTCGCCCTGCTCCGAGACGTGGCAGTCCGTGCAGGTCTTGGTCTCCGTCTTGCGCACCGTATGCGGAAAGTGCGGAGCGAAGGCCTGCGCGCTGTAGCCACTCGAAGACACGGGCTGCTGCTGCACGTAGATGCGGTTGCGATTGATATCGGTGGAGGAGAGCAGCAGAGCTGACGACGAGCGCACGGGCACGATCGCACCCTTCTTGGCTGGGCCGTGCTTGCCGAGCTGGAACATGTCGTCGCGCGCCACCTGCGGGTTGTAGGTGGCGAAGTTTCGGGTCTCGCCGCCCTCGTAGTGGTGGCGCTCGGTCTTCCAGTTGGCCTGGACCGGCAAATGACAGCCGGCGCAGCTCGTCATCCACGACGAGTGGCAGGTGAAGCAGGCCATCTCTTCGTCGTCGTGGGCGCGTTCGCAGCCGGCCGCGGCCTCGCCCCAGGCCATGGACGTGCCCTTCGCCAGCGTCTTCGCGCGAGCCGCCTTCTCGTTGTAGAGCGGGTGGCCGGGCGTGACGGAATCCTTCACCTGTGAGACGGCCCACTCTTGGTGGGGCGCCAGGATGTTGCGCTGGTAGAGCTGCTGGCGGCCGCCGTCTTCGCGCCACTCGAAGCGCAGCCGCCCGTCCTCGTTGCGGAGCAGCGAGAGGTCGGTTCCGCCCGGCGGCGCAGCCGGGCCCGAGGTGCGTAGCGTGGCGAGTGCGCGGGTCGTGCCGTGGCAGTCCTGGCAGCGGATCTCGATCGCCTGCGCGACCTCGCCGTAGAGGTTGCCGTCGCCGTGGGCATCCTGCTCGAAGTGGCAGTCGGCGCATTGCATGCCGTACTCGGCGTGGATGTCGCGCAGGTGGACGGTGCGCTTCCACTTCTCGTCCGGCGGGAGGTCGTCGGGGATGGCGCTCCCGTGCGCGTCGAGAAGAGTCCCGTCGCGCGCGCGCCTGAAGACGCCGCGGAAGTTCCAGCCGTGACCATGGTAGTCGGCGAACTGCGTATCCTTCGCCTTCGGATTGACATCGTCCCAAACGCGGCCGAGAAAGTCGAGATCGGACCACTTGCCGCGGATCACGGCCTCCTCGGGGTTGCGCTGGAGCGCCGTCCACGCCTCGTCGATCGTGGGCTGGCGCTGCTCGGCCGGCCACATCAGCTTTGCATCGCTCTCGTAATCCCACATCGTGTAGCCGAGGTAGCTGTTCAAGAAGACATTCGGCTGGTGCATGTGGCAGTTCATGCACTGAGCGGTCGGGATCGCGCGCGTGAAGGCGTGACGCAGCGGGTGGCCGTGCTCCTTCTCGCCGTCGGGGCCGAGGCGATCCTTGAGCGTGGGGTCGGTGGTAAGCGTCTGGCCCCAATGCCCGTACTGTCCGTAGCTCCCCGACGAGAACCAGTCGCGATCGTTGGCGTAGACGGTGTGGCAGCCGGTACAGCCCGAAGAGCGAAAATCGCCCGGGTTGTCGTTGGTGCCGAGGAACCAGAGGAAGGGATCGTTGAGGCGCGTCTTGGTCACGTTGAGAACTGGCACGGCGATGCGCGCGCCCGTGCCCGGACCGCGGTTGGAAGCGTGGATGTCGGGCTTTCCCGGCTCCTCCTCGCGATTCGGATTGCCGATCTCGGGGAATTGGCTGCCGAGACGCAGGCCCCCACGCTCGAAGACGCGGAAGACGTCGGCCGGCGGGATCGTCTCCCAGGCGGGGAGCGGAAGCAGGAGCGGAAGCACGCCGCGCGCCTTCTCGGACGCTGTCGGAGGTCGCGCGGCCTCGATCTTGCCCGGCAACGTGATGCGCTCGCTCACCTCGGGGCCGGGCGTGGTGTATGCCTCGCCGAGCACGTAGCGCTTGAAGGGCAGGATGCCGTTGTTGTAGGAGGCGCCACCCCAGAGCATCGCGCCGGTCGACATCAGGCTGCGCTCGACGGCAGCCACCTCCTTTGCATGGCAGGCGCCGCAGGCCGCTCGTGCTACGCGCAGGTCGCCCGGGTTCACGAAGCGGACGAGCTCGGGCGACTCGCGGTTGAGCAGCGTGTAGGAGCGCTCGGGGTTGCCCGGGCCGCGGGCCGCCCATTTCTCGGGGTAGCGAGGCGCCACGTGCGCTCTCGCCTTTGCGGCTTCGTACTCGGGAGCGCCCATCGCGGCGCCTTCGGGCCCGCGCGCGCTTGCGTCGCCGCCGTGGCAGTCGGTGCAGCCGAGCACGACAGCGGGATTGCGGTGCATGCTGGGCTCGTCGGTGGGAAAATGACAAGCGACGCAGCCACTGCTCTTCTCTTCAGCCTGCGCGGGCATCTGCCCTGCAGGGGCGGGCGGTGCCTCAGCCTGCGCGACGGCGCAGAAGAGCAAGGCGAGGAGTGCGGCGTCTCGGGCGCGCATTCAGTACGTGAGCACCAGGTTCGCGAGCACCGAGTAGTAGGGGCTGGTGTCATCGGGGGCGAAGAGCTGCTTGAGCCCGTCGCCAGGGAAGAGCACGGCGCCGGAGAGGCGGAAGACGACGTTCTGGATGAAGAAGGGCCGGTAGACGACAGCGGCGGAGACGTCCTCGCCGATCGTATTGTCGATGCGACCCTGGTTTCGCAGCACCGAAAGGCTGGTGGTGTCGTCGAACTCGAGATAGCTCGCGTTCAAGATGAGGCGCAGCTCGGGCAGCACGTCGAAGTCCGCGCCAACACCGACGAGGCCGATGCCCGGGCCGACGAAGCTTGACTGGCCCTGCTCCTTGGAGGGACGCAGGTCGGGGATGATGGCGTTGCGCGGCGAGATCGAGACGAAGCCGCCGCCAATCAGGGGGATGCCCTGCCGCATCCAGAAGGCGGTCTCGGCGCCGGCGAACTGCGGGTTTTCGAAGATCGCGTCGAAGCCCGACTCGGTGTCGTCGAACGGATTGCGGTCACCGCTGGCGTAGAAGCCGAAGGCCTTCACGCGCAGCCAGTCGAAATCCATCGACGCCTCGCCGGCGGCAAAGCCGGCGAGGAGTTTTGCGTCCTTGCGCGTGAAGGGGTTCGGCCGGTCCTGGCCGGTCAGCAGGTATACGCCGTAGCTGAGGTTCACGGGGCCGACGTGGCCGTCGCCGTTGGTGCCGACATAGACGGCGTCGTAGTTGCGGGGAACAACGGCGCCGAGCAGGGACGGACGCTCCAGGAAGCCGTTCTCGTCGTAGTGCGGGAGACGGTCGCTCTCACGGTTCCTGTTGTACGCGACGATTGCCTGCACCGTGAAGCCCGGCAGCGGAAAGTCCTGCCAGTAGGCATTGGCGAGGAAGACATCGTCGTTCCGGAGCGGAAGGATCCGGTTGAGGCCCGAGTTGATGTCCTTCTCGACGGTCCGGAACCAGGCGAGGTTGAACTGGAGGCGGTTGTTGGCGTAGTTGCCAAACAGGCGAGCGCCGAGACGGTTGTCCTGGAACAAGAAGCCCCGAAAATCGGCCGAGAAGCCCTGCACGCCCGCCCGCACGCTCACGAAGTCGTAGCGATTCGTGAGGTTCGTGAGATGTCGGTCGACGAAGAGCTCCTGCATCCCGATCTGGTAGTCGAGGCGGGTATCGCCCTTCGCCGGATTGACGTTCACGAGACCGAGCTCCTCCACGCTCGTGTAATTGACGTTGAAAGCGGGGGTCGCTCGAAACTCCCAGTCCGGGGGCTTGAATACGGTGTTGCCCTGGATGAGCGACGCGGAGAGCAGCACCGTCTGGGAGAGGCCGAGCTGGCTGCCCTCGCCGAAGGCGTCGAGACTTCCCGCGCGCCGCGTCTGCGCCAGGCCGGCCGGCGCCGGGAGCCGCCGCGGCTCCGCCAGCGTGTCGGAGATCGCCGCGAAGTTGATGAACCAGTCGTCGCTGAAAAGAGGGCGATCGGCCTTGTAGCTGTTCTGGTCGTACGGATCCCACCAGCGCTCGTGTACGCCGATGCCCTCCACCAGGCGCCAGCGATCGGGCACGGGCACGAAGTCGCTGGGCAGCGCCGGGACCGGCGGCGGCGCGGGACCAGGTTCCGATTCGGGGGGCGAGCCGGGCCGGCGACGCAAAATCGTGTCGTCGGCGAGGGCGCTCCCCGCGGCGAGCGCGAGCACGGCAAGAAATAACAGAGGCCGGAGCGACCCGAGGATCATTTGCCCGCGCATGGCGTCTGCTCCCCCGAGTCGAGGAAGGGCGCGACCGGGCAGCTCACGTAGCGAAGCAGCCCGCCGCCGACGTTGACGGTGTCGCCGCGGATCCCAAGCGTCGCGTTTCCGATCGCGCCGCCGAGCATGAGGCCCGCATTGTGGGCCCCGAGGAATGCGACCATGTCGTCCTGGTCGATGCCGTCACCGGAGACTCCGACGGCGCCGACGAGCATCCCGCCGCGGTAGATCGGCACGCTGCCGGCGAAGATCTGCAGGCCGTTGCGGATGGTGACGAGCGAGGGGTCGGTGCAGGTTGCGCCCGCCGGCGCCGGACAGATGCCGCCGACCAGCGCCTGGATTTCGGGCACGAAGGGGCAGAGGACGAGGGCGAGCTGCGGGAGTGAGACCTCGAGCTGCAGGCCCGTGCTGAAGGGGCTCCATTGGGCGAAGGGCTTGCTGAGGGGGCCGTTCGCGCTGCCGTTGATGCCATCGGGAAAGAACGGCCGCGAGAGGTTTCCAATCGTGCGATCGCCGAAGGCGATGCCGTTGGCGAGCGTCATCTGGCCCCCCGTGAAGACCGAGAGATCCGCGACATACTGCGAGAAGGGCCGCGTGCCGCGTAGGCCTGGGATGCCGAGGAGGGTGCCGAGGTCGACGGCAGCCGCGAAATCGGCTGCGGCCGAACTCTGCGCGAAGAGCGCCACGCTGCGGGCCTTCTGCAACGCGACGTCGATGCCGAAGACCGGCGCATCGGGGGAGCGTACGAGGCCGAGCACGTTGCCGGCCAAATCCACGACCGTGATGCTGACGCGCGCGGCCGAGCCGAGCGGCCGGCGGATGCCCGCTCGCGAACGTGCGGCGACAGTCAGCGCCTCGCGCAGCAGCGCTCGCACCTCGGCCGCCATGAGCCCGCCTGCGCCCGTTGCCGGCGTCGTCGAGTCGGCAGGGGGGTAGCGCTGCGCGCCCGCCGTGTTCACCAGCACCTCGGCCGCAAGGCCTTCGAAGCTGGTGGAGACGACGCCCGAGGCGTTGGTGAGGAACGTGACGCCGCTGGTAACCGCCGCCGCCGAAAAGCCCGGCACGGCCACGAGTGCGCCCGGCAGCGCGCCGAAGCCGGGCGTTGCCGCCGCGACCGTGTTCTCGTCGTCCGCAAAGCGCAGCAACTGCCCGCCTGCGCTGATGCGATCCGCTCGTCGGTCGGCCGGCGCCTGGAAGCCATTCGTCGCCGCCGTGGCGACGCGCTCCTCCGGGCTCGAGTCCGTGTTCATCACGTTGGGATCGATCGTGTAGAGGCCATCGAACTCGACGCCGACACCGCCGACCGGGACGCCATTGACGTAGAGCGGCAGCCCTCCCGGATCGGCCGCGAAGCCGAGAGGCATGCGCTTCGGCCCCTCGAGCGCGTCACCTCCGAACATCTTGACCAGGTCTCCGCAAGGAAGCTGCGAGAGCTGGACGCCGAAGAGCGGGCCGCCGGGCTGGTCGTTCACACCCGGGTTGAAGTTCTGCTGCACGATCTGATTGGCCGTGCGCGTCGTGAAGGCGTTGCCCTGCGACGAGAGATAGGCCCCCGTGCCGGCCTTGCTGATCGCCGCCAGCGTGCTCGGGACGGCGAGTCCCTCGAGCCCCGTCGTGACGCCGCGCTGGGAGGTGATCGTGGTCGTGGCGGCCGCGCCCGGCATCTGGAAGACAGCGAGAACGTTGCCGACGCGATCGACGACCGCGATCGTTGCCGGCGCCACGCCGAGCGCCTGCACCTGCGCCACGGCCTGTGCCACGATCGTCTGCACCTGTGCCGTGAAGAGCGTTTCCTGCGGGCAGGAGCCGTCGCAGGTGCGCGTAGCCTCGACGCCCGGCACGCCGCTCCCGCCCTTGCTCCCGCCCCCGCCCCCGCCTCCACC
>CAYGXT010000090.1:0-9147 GCA_964353695.1 uncultured Myxococcaceae bacterium | reverse complement strand
AGGTATTGACACCGTCGGAGAGGCCCCCGATTCTAGCGTTGGCGTTTCGGCGGGCCCACCCCGCTGCCGGATCACCTTCCTCCGCGCCGCCGCGGCGCTTGCGCGGCATTTCGAACGACGCGAACGGAGTCGAAGGAGACATCCATGGCGACGAAGATCGAGAAGACGGGCGTTCGCCGCGAGCGCGGCTGGCTCTATTTCCTCGACAAGCAGGGCGATGTGAGCCGAGCCAAGATGGCGGTCGGCGGTGGCAAGCACGGTGGCGGCAAGTCGCAAAAGGTCGCGAAGGCAGGCGTGAAGCGGGAGGAGGGCTTCCTCTACTTCATCGACAAGGACGGCGACGTCTCCCGCACGCTGATGGCTCGCTCGGGCGCGCGCCGGAGCAAGACGCGCGGAAAGGCACGCAAGATCGCGCGTAAGACGCCGCGTAAGGCGACGCGCAAGACCGTGCGGAAGGCCGTGCGGAAGGCGACCAGCAAGGCGCCGCGCAAGGTCGGCAAGCGTACGGCTCGGACCACGGGTCGGGCGCCGGCGCGCCGAGCCCGGCGCTAAGCCCGGCGCAAGAGCCGATCGACCAGGGCGGCGGGCCTTCTGCTCGCCGCCCTCGTTTTTTCAACCGAGTGCCGGGTATCCTGACTCGACGGTGCGCCCATGAGCCAGCCTCCCGACGCCGAAGGGCCGCCTCCGGGCCTGCCTCTCGCGATCCTTCTCCTCGACGACGAGGAGGGCATCCTCGAGTCCCTCGATCTAACGCTCCGCGACGACTATCGCGTCTTCACCGCGCGCACGGGAGCGGAGGGCCTCGAGATCCTCGAGCGCGAGGAGATCGCGCTCGTGATCAGTGATCAGGTGATGCCGGGCATGAGCGGCGTCGAGTTCTTGGAGCGCGTCAAGGAGCGCCGGCCGGACACGATCCGGATGATGCTGACGGGCTACGCGGATCTCGGCTCGCTGACGCGCGCGATCAATCGGGGCCAGATCTACCGCTACGTCCCGAAGCCCTGGGAGCCGGACGAGCTGCGCCTGAATGTGAAGCGCGCGCTCGAGGCCTGGACGCTGCAGCAGCAGAACGCGCGGCTCGCCGCGGAGCTGGCCGTCGCCAACGAGCGGCTGCGGCGTGAGAACCTCTTCCTGCGGCGCGAGGTCGAGCGCCGCTACTCCTTCGACCAGATCATCGGCGAGAGCCCCGCGATGCACCGCGTCTTCGACGTGATCGAGAAGGTGGCGGGCACCGACGCCACCGTGCTGCTCACGGGAGAGACGGGCACGGGCAAGGACCTGGTCGCCCGCGCCATCCACTACGCTGGCGTGCGCAAGGCAGGGCGCTTCGTCGCACAGAACTGTGGCTCCCTGCCCGAGACGCTGCTCGAGAGCGAGCTCTTCGGGCACAAGCGCGGCGCGTTCACCGGGGCCCACGCCGACAAGAAGGGCCTGTTCGAGCTGGCCGATGGCGGAACGATCTTCCTCGACGAGATCGCAGAGACGCAGCCCGGGATGCAGGTGCGACTGCTCCGCGTGCTCCAGGACGGCGAGATCCGTGCCCTCGGCTCGTCGGAGACCCGCAAGGTCGACGTGCGCGTCGTCGCCGCTACGAACCGCGATCTTCGTACCGAGGTGGCCGAGCACCGCTTCCGCGAAGATCTCTTCTACCGACTGCGCGTCGTCGAGATCCATCTCCCGCCGCTGCGGGAGCGACGCTCGGACATCCCGTCGCTGGCGCATCGCTTCCTCGACCGTGCCAGCACGAAGATGGGCCGCGCGCTCGAGGGCTTCTCGCAGGGCGCCATGGAGCGCCTCATGGCCTACTCCTGGGCCGGCAACGTGCGCGAGCTCGAGAACGAGATCGAGCGCATCGCGGCGCTGGCCGGCAAGGCCGAGCTCGTCAGCGTGGACATGCTTTCCGAGGAGATCCGTGGCGGTGGAAGCGCCAGCGCGTCCGAGGCCGCCGGGGCGGAGCCTTCCCCCGGCGGGCTCGACCTCAACCTCACGGTCGATGCCCTCAAGCGCCGCATGATCGAGGATGCAATCCGGGAGACTGGCAGCAAGAGCCGCGCGGCGGAGCGCCTCGGCATCCCACGCCAGTCGCTCCAGAAGATGATGAAGCGGCTCGAGCTCGGCTCGGACGCTGATTAGCCCAGCCACTTTGGGAGCCTCGCTGCGAGCTCGTCGCGTTCGCTCTATTCCGCAACGGTGCGCCGCCATGAGGAGACGATGACGTACGATTTTGCGCCCAGCGAAGTGAGGATGCGCGC
The DNA here is from genome assembly GCA_964353695.1 of uncultured Myxococcaceae bacterium. GTDB lineage: Bacteria > Myxococcota_A > UBA9160 > UBA9160 > UBA9160 > MYXO. Next base: position 6,895 of record CAYGXT010000090.1, on the reverse strand, counting down.
TGCCGGTCTACCCGAGCTTGCGATCGAAAGTTTTCGACGCAGCTTCGAGGCCGTGAGACGCGGAGAGAAGGGGCTGCTCTCGCGGGACGAGATCGAGCCGGTGGCGACGCTTCCTGATGCCGGCGATCTCACTGAGTTCCGCGCAGAAGGAGAGCGCTGGCTCGACAAGGCGGTCGTGCTCAAGCTGAACGGAGGGCTCGGCACCAGCATGGGCATGAGCCGCGCCAAAGCGCTGCTCCCGGTCCGGCCCGGCATCAGCTTTCTCGATCTCATCGCGCGCCAGGTCCTGTACCTGCGACGAGCCCATGGCGGTCGGCTGCCGCTGGTGCTGATGAACAGCTTCCGTACGCACGACGACTCCCTCGCTGCCCTGGCACAGCATCCGGGCATCGAGTCCGACATCCCGCTCGACTTCGTGCAGGGCCGCGTGCCGCGCCTCGCGGCCGACACGCTCGCGCCGATCTCGTGGTCGCGCGACCGCAACCTCGACTGGTGCCCCCCCGGCCACGGCGACCTCTACGTCTCGCTGCGCACGTCCGGCATGCTCGACCGCCTGCTTGCGAACGGCTACCGCTACGCCTTCATCTCCAATGCCGACAACCTCGGCGCGATATTCTCCCTCGAGATCCTCGGCTGGGTCGCCGCCAACGCCGTTCCGTTCGCCCTCGAGGTCACCGATCGGACCGAGGCGGACCGCAAGGGCGGCCACCTGGCGAAGCTCCGCGACGGGCGGCTCACGCTTCGCGAGTCAGCTCAGTGCCCGCCGGACGAGACGAGTGACTTTCAAGACGTCACGCGGTATCGCTTCTTCAATACGAATAATCTTTGGCTCGATCTGCGCCTGCTCGACATGAAGCTGCGGGAGCACAGTGATGTGCTGCCGCTCTCGTTGATCCGCAATGAGAAACGCGTCGATCCCGGTGACGCCGCCTCGCCGCTATGCCTCCAGCTCGAGACCGCCATGGGCGCGGCGATCTCGGTGTTCGACGAAGCTCGGGCGCTGCACGTTTCGCGCGAGCGCTTTCTACCGGTCAAGACCACGAACGACCTGCTCGCGCTCTGGTCCGACAACTACGAGCTCGATCCCGAGGGGCGCATGCTGCCCTCGCGCTGGCGAACGCTGCCTCCCCTGACGGTGGATCTCGACCCCATTTTCTATTCCCACATCGAGCGCTTCCAGGAGCGTTTCGCGCGCGGAGCACCCTCGCTCGTCCGCTGCCGGCGCTTCGTGGTCCGTGGCGACGTCCATTTCGGGCGCGGTGTGCGCGTGTGGGGCGACGTGCGTGTCGAGGCTCCCGCGGGCCAGGCCCTCGCCATTCCCGACGAGGCCGAACTGGTGGAGCGCTGACGAAGGATCTCGCGATCGTGATTCGCCCGGACCATCCGTGGCTCGGGACGGAGGAGTTCCTCGGCACCGTCGAGGCGGGTCTAAAGCGCTCGATGGCATAGCGGCCTGGGGCGCTGGTCGCCCCTCTCACCCCGCTGCGTCTACGCGCCGCGTCGGGAAGCCCGCTCTCTCGAGGCACTCGATCACCTCCGCGGCGTGCGCCGGGCCGCGCGTTTGCAACACGAAGCCCGCGTCCACAGCCTGGAGCGGAAGCTCGGTGAAGGTTCGCTGGTGCTCCACCTGCACGATGTTGGCGCCCGCCTGGCCGAGGCAGTCGGCCACGCGCGCAAGACCGCCCGGGCGGTCGGAGAGCGTCACACGGATGCGGAGCAGGCGCCCCGAGCGTACGAGGCCGCGCTGGAGGATCGACGAGAGCAGCAGCAGGTCGATGTTGCCGCCGGAGATGACGATGCCGACGCGCCGGCCGGCGAAGCGCTCGTGCTCGCGCATCAGCGCGGCGAGGCCGACGGCGCCGGCTCCCTCGGCGACGGTCTTCTCGATCTCGAGTAGCAGCAGCACGGCGTTCTCAATCTCCTCTTCCTCGACCAGGAGCACGCCGTCCACGAAGCAGCGCGCGATCTCGAGCGCAAGGCGTCCCGGTGCCGCCACGGCGATGCCCTCGGCCAGCGTGCCCGCCTCGCAGTGAATGGGCCTTCCCTCGAGAGCGCAGAGCAACGACGGGAAGCGCGCGGCTTCGACGCCGATGACCTCGATCGTGGGACGCAGCGTCTTCGCCGCGATCGCACAGCCCGCCAGCAGGCCGCCGCCTCCCGTCGGCACCAGCAGCACGTCGAGATCGGGAACCGTCACAAGCATCTCGAGTGCGACCGTGCCCTGGCCTGCAATCACCTGAGGATCGTCGTAGGGATGCACCAGCGTGAGGCCCCGCTCGAGTGCGAGCTTCTCGGTGAAGCGAGCGGCCTCCTCCAGCGTCTCGCCGTCGAGGATCACCTCAGCGCCGAATCCGCGCGTACGCTCGGCCTTCACATCGGGAGTGAAACGCGGCATCACGACCACGACCGGGATGCCGAGCTTGCGCGCGTGATAGGCGACGCCCTGGGCGTGGTTGCCGGCCGAGAGAGCGATGACGCCGCGCGCGCGTGCGTCCGCACCGAGCGAGAGAAGCTTGATCAGCGCACCGCGCTCCTTGAAGGAGGCCGTCCGCTGCAGGTTTTCGAGCTTGAGGAAGACCTCGGCTCCCGTGAGCTCGGAGAGCGCCTCCGAGCGTGTACACGGAGACTCGAAGACGCGGCCCCGCAGTAGAGCCGCGGCCGCACGAATGTCCTCCAGCGTGACCATCAGCTGCGTCCTCCGTGGCCTGGTCGAGGGCCTGCCATCTATTCCTCCAGGTGCATCCTATCAGGAAGGGATCGTTCCCAATGCTGCAGGACGGGCAACCTCACGGGGCTGGGGGCCCGCCACCGAGGCGTTCCTGGAAGTGAGCCAGCACCTCGCGGCCGTCCACGCGCATCCGGAATAGCCGGTGGAGGCGAGCGAAGCGGCCATTGCAGCGCTCTCCGGTCACGACCGCAGTGCGGTAGCCTGCCTCACGCACCGCGTGCTCGACAGCCAGGGTCCGGCGTCCGTAGGGATAGCTGAAGTGATCTACGGCGCAGCCGAGCTTCTGCTCGAGCCGGAGGCGCGAGTCGCGGACCTCGCGCTCGACCTCGGCCGCACCGATCCGTTTCAGGTTCTGGTGCGAGACCGTGTGGCTGCCGAGGGTGAAGCCCGCCTGCCGGAGCGCCTCGAGATCGGCCCAGCCGACCAGGTCCGAGTAGCGTTCACTCTCGAGGACCCGCGCGCCGTCGAGCCAGTCCGTCACCAGATAGAGAATCGCGGGGAGTCGCCGCTGGGCCAGGGCCGGCGCGGCGAAGTCGCGCACGCCCTTGCGGCCGTCGTCGAAGCTCAGCACTACGCCGCGTGCCGGGGCTGGCCGCGTGCCCGCGTATACCGCCACCACGTCGTCCATCGAGAGCGCTTCGAAGCCTGAAGCCAGCAGCCAGTCGAGCTGGGCCTCGAACTCTGCGGGATGCACCACATACTTCGAGCGAGCCAGGCCGATCTCGTGGTAGTAGAGGATCGGCAGTCGGATCCGCCGTAGCCGGCCTCGCATGGCGGGGCGAGCATAGCCGCTCTCGCAGTCGGGCGGCCTCCGATGTCGGGAAAGCGCCGCGTTGAGGGGAGATCGTGGAGCCGAGCGTCTCTGTCATCGTCAGCACCTACGAGCGCCCCGCGAACCTCGAGCGCTGCCTCGAAGGCTTTCGGCACCAGACGGCCGAGGACTTCGAGATCGTGGTGGCCGACGACGGCTCGGGGCCTGCGACGCAAGCACTCGTAGAGGGCATGGCAGCGGTCGTCCCCTACGCGCTGCGCCATGTCTGGCAGGAGGATCGCGGCTTCCGGAAGTCCGCGGTCCTGAACGCCGCGTCGCGCGTCGCGCTCGCAAATTATCTGATCTACACGGACGGCGACTGCGTCCCCCACCGCCGCTTCGTCGCCAGTCATCTGCGACACCGCGCACCGGGCCGCATGCTGGTGGGGCGCGCCGCGAAACTCTCCGAGGCGCGCTCGCGACGCATCGATGCGAACGTGATCGCTCGAGGCGCCCACGCGCGCACGGGCCCCCGCGACTGGTGGGACGAGCATCGGGGCCGCGCCCGCAACATGTCCTACAGCTTCTACCTGCCGGGCGAGCTCAGCTTTCGCCTCGTGCAGCGGCTCAAGAAGAACCGCAGTCTGCGCGGCGGCAACTGCTCGCTCTGGAAGTCCGATCTCGAGCGCGTGAACGGCTGGAACGAGGACTTCGAGAGCTGGGGCCTCGAGGACGTGGAACTCGGCTGGCGGCTGCGCCGGGCGGGCGTCGAGCCGATGTTGGTGGTGAATCGGGCGATCTGCGTCCATCTCTGGCATCCCGCCGGCCGGCGGGAGGGTGCGAGCGCGCGAGCGGCTTACAACGCCACCCGGGAACGCGGCCTCCCGTGGTGCTCGAACGGCCTCCTCAAGTCCGAGAAACCGCTGATCGCGGCGAAGCCCTGAGCGTTGGCACACGCAGCGGACGCCTCATGGATCCTCCTCTACGCTTCCTGCGGAGCCTCGTGCGATGCTAAGGTGGGTCATGGAGCCGGTCTTCGTCGCTCGCTTCGACTCTCCCATCGGGCCGCTCCGGATCGCCTCGACGGAGAAGGGCGTGGCCTTTCTCGAGCTGCCCAGCGCGAGCGGGGGCGGCCTCGCCGGCTGGCTCCAGCGACTGGGTCTGCAGCATGAGGTGCGGGACGGCTTTGCGCCGAACCGCGACGCGATCCAGCAGCTGCTCGAATACCTCGACGGCAAGCGAACCGCCTTCGAGCTGCTGCTCGACCTGCGTGGTACGCCGTTCCAGCGCGCCGTCTGGCGCGAGCTCGAGACCATCCCCTATGGCGAGACACGCACCTATCGAGATGTGGCGCGTGCCGCCGGGCACCCGCTGGCGGTGCGTCCCGCGGGTGCTGCAAACGGTGCGAACCCCGTGCCGATCATCGTGCCCTGCCACCGCTGCATCGCGGCCGGCGCGCGCCTGGGCGGCTATGCGGGCGGACGCGACCTCAAAGCCCGCCTGCTCGCTCTGGAGCGCGACCACGCGCATCGAGGGCGGCTGCTGTAGCGCCGGCGCCTTCGCTTCAGTCGAGGATCCGCGACACCACGTGCTCTACGAGAGCGCCCCCGAGCCAGGAGCCCAGCGGGAGCAGGAGGAAGGTCGCGAAGCGCGCCAGCGTAGGCACGTCGAAGGGCCACTCGCGGACGGCCTCGATGCGGGCCTCGTAGGAGAGCAGGTCGGCCGCCGTCGCGCGGCCGCAAAAGGCTGCGAGGCCCGACTTTCCGAGGGCGGCCTCTTCGCCGCGCAGGGCCGCACGCACGCGCGTGAGCTCGGCCTCCTTCTCCTGCACGATGCGCCGGTGGATGCCGCGTACGGGAAGCAGGAACGCCGTCGTGGCAACCACTGCGCTCGAAACCGCCAGCGCTCCCACCACCTCTGCGAAACCGTGGTCCGAGACCAGGATCGCGAAGATCGACGGCACCATGACCGTGAGGAGCGCGATGCGAAGAGCTTGCCGGCCGAAGGGCGCGAGGGCGCGCGCATCGAGCAGGTCGATGTTCGGCAGCCTCTCGGCGACACGAGAGAGGCGTTGCGCATCCTCCCAGAGGCTTCGCAGCGTACACGTCAGGAGGCAGCCGACGAACGGGAGCTGCACCCAATTGAGGCAGGTTTCCGGACGCCAGTAGCCGGGGTAGAGGTAGAGGGCCGGATTGCGATCCACCAGGAAAGGTGCCCCAAAGGCAATTCCGAGCCCGATCGCGATCCAGAGCCGCCGCGCACCAGGTCGGATGAGGCCGGCCATTGCCGCCGTCTCATCGAGCGGGCGCAAGTCCCGGCCGAAGGCCGGGCGCAGCGCATCGAGCGCCGTACGCAGGCTGCGAATGCCCCAGCCGTAGGCGGCCGGCCCGTAGCCGATGGCAAGGGCGAGCACGAGGCCGATGCGCGCCTCGCGCAGGTCGAGAGGTGTCGCTTCGTCACCGGTCGCAAGGTGCAGACGTCCGAACGCGCTCAGTACGACAAGGCGCAGGCCGATCATTGCGAGCGCGAGGGTGATCCCGAGCCGAAGCGGGGTCGTGCGCCCGCTCTCGAAGAGTCCGAGGACAGGGAGCGCCGGGACCAGCTCCGGGGACGAGCGTCGCGCCATGCCTCCACCTTACACGAGTGCCTCGCGCTTGCCCGCGCGGCGGCGGGCGGGCAGGGCGATTATGCTCCCGCCGCTTCGAGAGGAGGCTCCGTGGTCACGATCGGCATGAACTACACCGTCCGCGCCGGCAAGGAGAGGGTCTTCGAGGACGCCTGCGCCCGCGTGGTCGAGGTGATGCAGGGCACCAGCGGCCACGAGAAATCCGAGATCTATCGCAGGATCGGTGAGGGCTCCGCGACCTATCTCGTCGTTTCACGCTGGAGCGGCGAGGAGGCCTTTCGGAGCTTCGTCAGCTCGGAAGCCTTCAAGAAGGTCACGAGCTGGGGCGCACTGAACATCCTCGAGGGGCCGCCCCGGCATACGACGTATCGCGAGGGATGAGCCCCGGGCGACCCGGCCAGGGGGCGCATCGCGGCCTTCACCGCTCGCTCACGACGCTGCCGCTTGTCTTCGTTATGTTTTTCAACGTCTCGGGCGGCGCCTATACGCTCGAGGGTCTGGTGGCCGAGGTGGGGCCCGGTCTTGCGCTGGCGGTGCTGGCGCTCGTGCCTCTGCTGTGGTCGCTACCCGAGGTGCTGCTGATCGGCGAGCTCGCGAGCATGCTGCCCGAAGAGGGCGGCTACTACCGCTGGGTCCGTCGCGCCTTCGGTCCATTCTGGGCCTTCCAATGCGGCTGGTGCACGTGGATGTATTCGATGGTGGACATGGCCATCTATCCCGTGCTCTTCAATCAGTACCTCGCGACCTTCGTGCCCGGGCTCGATGCAACGGCGCGCTTCCTGATCTCGCT
>CAYGXT010000089.1:0-9178 GCA_964353695.1 uncultured Myxococcaceae bacterium | reverse complement strand
ATGGCGATGAAAAGCGCCACGGCACCGAATGCAATCGAGCGTGCAGGCATTTTTTTCCCTCCTCGGCGGATGATAGCGGGGAGGGGATTGGAAGCGGCCGGCATCCCGCGATGCCGGCCGCGATACGCCGGCTAGAGGCCCGGGGTCTCCGTGACGAGGCTGTTCTGGATCAGATCCGCTGTCGGACGCGAGAGCGCATCCGCCCAGAAGGTCTGCCACTCCGTGTCCTTCTCCATCTTCTCGCCGAACTTGCCGAATTCGGCCCAGCTCGCGTGCTCGATCACGTAGCCCAGCGTCATGGGCTGGCCGCCGATCATGGTCTGCCAGACGCGAACCTTGCCGCCCAGCCGCTCGTGAATCTTCTTGGCTGTCACGACCTTCGCGATGAACTCCGGGAGGTGCCCGTCGCGGGGACGCCACGTGGCCACCTGAGCAATTGCTGGCATGGGGACTCCTTCTCTTCCTTGTTGGGTTGGTGGCAGAACCGAGCACAGGATCGGCTGGGAACGAGATGCTGGGGCTCTGAAGTTCTTGCCCAAGGGTCTTATAAGGCAACTGACAATTTCGTCCAGAATAAAATTTCTCAATTTCAATTCCAGGAGTACGCGGCTGCGCCGCGTCAGAGCGGCACCTTGGGCGTAATGTTCGAAGAGAAGAGACAGCATCCGCGGTTCGCGAGTTCTTGCCCGGCGTTAGGCTTCCGGGCGAAAGAGGCGGATCCCGTGACGCGCCTTGCGCTGATCCCTCCCTCGAAGGCCAACCCCGAGCTGCGTGCCGCCTACGAGCGCCTGCGCGAGAGCATGGGCTGTGCGGGGCGGAATGCCCCTGGCGCCGCAGATCATGCAATGCCTCTAGCTTCGTCCGAACCTGATGCTCGCAGCGGCGGATGGCTACCGCTTCGCCGGCTGGGGAGGTCGCCTTCCGCGAGCGCAGCGCGAGCTCGTCGCGCTCGCAGTCTCCCGTGAGAACGACTGTTTCTACTGACTGACTTCCCACTCGGCATTCGCGCAGGCTGCGGGAATGGAATCGAAGAGAGCCGAGGGATTCGCAGAGGGGACGCTCTCCCGAGCCGCCATGAGCCCGGCCGAGCGGGCCATCCTCGACCTGGCCCGTCGCAGCGTGCGCGAGGCCGTGCGCCTCTCGCCGAACGATCTCGCACCGCTCGCGGCAGCGCGTTCGCGAAGCTCTTCCGGCTTGCGACGAAGACGTGGAGGGCCTGCACCCGCGGCCAGCCGACCCCCTGGACGCGCTGATCTTCGTCGGCACTCGCTACGCCGCGCGCACGACCGACGCGCTGGTCGATGCCGTGCGCCGGAGCACAGGCCTGGACGACGATGGCCTCACGGATCTCGTCTTCGCGATCTCCGCCTGCAACGCCTTCGAGCGCGTCGATCGCCTGCTGGCGACGCCGATCGCGGCCTCAGGAGCGCCGCAGGAGGCGTGACTCGCCCTCTCTTCCTGGAGCTGGCGGCATCTTCGCTCCGGGCTTCGGCGAGCGCCGACCTCGTGCAGGCTTACGCGACAGACGGGTTGGCTTGGGCGCCTCTGTAGGCGCGGCCAGATCCAATCCGAACAGCTCCGACAGACCCTCGACTGGAAGAAGTTTTCCCGGCGCAGGGGCGGTCTTGGACAAGGAAAGACCGCTGCCAGCCTTGGCGATGAGATCCCTCTCGGAGACCTCGCGTAACCTGAACAGGAGTTCGGGCTGGTCGTCGAGCCTGGCGCCGATGCCGTAGAGCACGGCCGCGACGTGCTTGCACATCGAGGCCCAGTCGGGGCAGCTGCAGGAGAGCTCGATCTCCACCGGCGCCGGGAAGAGCCCGGTCTTCTGCTGGCAGATGCGCTCCATCACACCCTTGGAAAAGCGTCCCTGCAGCAGCTCGACCAGCGAGTCGATGGCGCCCGAGCAGTCCTTGCAGATCGATTTCCACCGAGTCTTGGGCACCGCGGACACCCTCACGGTCACCGTGTAGATCTCTGATCCGCTGACCAGCGCCTGCACCACGCGGGGTGTGATCTGGAGGTCGAGCACCGAGCCGTTGCGCACGTACGTGCGCCCGCGCGGCAGCCGGTTCGAGAAGTCGCTGTAGCGCTCGAGGTTCTCGCACCAGGCCTTGCCCCAGAAGCTTCGCGCGATGGTGCGTCCCTCGATCACTACCGGCGATACCGAACGCCCCTTCTTTTCGAGCTTGGCCATCGCTCGCTCGGCCTTGCGGCGCCGCTCGGCCGTGGACACGTAGGGTCGCCATCCGTAGCTCACGCATCACTCCTTCATCGCGGCGTCGAGATCGAGCGCGACGAGCCTGAGCAGCTCCTCATCCTTCAGGTCGGTCAGGTTGAGCTCGCTGCCGCCTTCCAGTAGCTCCTGCGAAAGCTGCTGCTTCGATTCGATGAGCTCATCGATCTTCTCCTCGACGGTTCCCCGGCAGACGAATTTGTGGACCAACACGTTCTTCTGCTGCCCGATGCGGAACGCGCGGTCGGTGGCCTGGCTCTCTACGGCCGGGTTCCACCAGCGGTCGAAGTGCACGACATGCGAGGCCGCGGTTAGGTTTAGCCCCGAGCCGCCCACTTTGAGCGATAGAACGAAGAAGGGGATCCCTTCGTCCTCCTGGAATTTTTTCACGAGATCCTTGCGCTTCTTCAGCTCTGTCCCGCCGTGGAGTACGAGTCCCGGTCGGCCGAAAACCCTGCCCAGGAACGCCGCTAGCGGCGTGGTCACCTCGCGGAACTGCGTGAAGATGAGCGCCTTCTCCTGCTTGGCCGCAATCACCTCGGCCAGCTCGCGCAGGCGCGCCCACTTTCCGCTGTCGTCGTCGGCCCAGGTGCCGTCGCCCAGCCATTGCGAAGGGTGGTTGCAGATCTGTTTGAGGCGCATCAACAACGCGAGAACCATGCCCTTGCGCTTGATCCCCGCTACGCCCTCGAGCTGCTCGGTCAGATCCTTGACGGCTTGCTGATAGAGCACGGCTTGTTTGCGGGTGAGCTGGCAGTACGCCTTGACCTCGGTCTTGTCGGGCAGGTCGGAGATGACCGACTTGTCGGTCTTGAGGCGCCGCAAAATGTAAGGGCGTACGAGGTCTCGCAGCGGCCCGTACGGGTTGTGCGGCTGTTCTGCGAGGCGCCTGGCGTAGGCGGAGAATTCCTTGGCCGAGCCGAGCAGACCCGGATTGACGAAGTCGAAGATCGACCACAGGTCGCCGAGCCGGTTCTCGATCGGCGTGCCGGTGAGCGCGATTCGTGCCCGTGCATCGAGCTTTTTTGCGGCCCGCGTCTGCTTCGCAGCCGGGTTCTTGATCGCCTGGGCTTCGTCGAGGACCGCGAGCTGCCACGACGTGCTCGCCAGCCAAGGGATTCGAAGCAGGGAGCTGTAGCTCGTGATCACGAGATCGAGCTGGGCGAGCTTCTCGGGCGCCAACAGCTTCAGTTCGCGGGCCGGTATTGCGGAAGGATGGGCGACGATCGTCGCGAGACCTGGCGCGAACTTCCCGATCTCCGCGGCCCAGTTGGCGAGCAGCGACGCTGGCGCCACCAGCAGGCTCGGTCGTCCTTCCGTGCCCGGAACGCTGCGCTGAACGAGAAGCAGCGAGAGCAGCTGGATGGTCTTGCCGAGGCCCATGTCGTCGGCGAGACAGGCGCCGAGGCCGAGCCGTGAGAGCAGGTACAACCAGCGGACGCCGACCTCTTGATAGGGCCGCAGTGTTCCGTGCAGCCCGCGCCCGGGATCGATCTGGGCGAGCCCCTCGGGCGTTCGCAGCCCCTTCAGGGTCTCCGCGAGCCAGGGACCCGCAACGATGCGCGACCAGTCCGGATCGGCGCCCTCCGCGGCTGCGTCCTCGACGATGTTCGCGCCGGCCAGCATCCGCATCGCCTCGGCGAATGTGAGCCCACCTCGGGTCGCAAGCCGCTCGGCCTCCCGAAATCGCTCCATCATCTGGCCGAGCCGCTCCCGGTCGACCTCGACCCACTGACCCCGGATCAGCGCCAGGCCGCGCGCGTTTGCCAGGAGCTCCGTCACCTCGGCGGGAGTCAAGCTCTCGCCGTCGAGCGTGACCTCCATTTGGAAGGTGAGCAGCGCGTCCTTGCCGAGCCCCGACGGCGCCTTGCCCCCGACCATGGCGGTCACCTGCGGGCGCGACGGACGCTTGGCCTTCCAGGTCGCGGGCATCCGGACTACGACGCCGGCTCGCTCCAGCTCGGGAACGTCACCGAGGAGACGAAAGGCCTGCTGCGGGCTCCAGCGCAACGGGTGGAAGATCTCGCCCGCAGCGACCATCTGCTCGAGCCAGGGGCAACGTTCGGCGGCACGCTGGACGGGCAGCAGCAGCGAGAGGAGCTGCTCCCTATCGGCCGCGCCCGCGTACTCGCGCAGCGCCTGTCCGAGGGGCAGATGCTGGGCCTTGCCGTGCGCCGACAGTCGATTGGTGTAGGTCGCGAGAAAGGCGAACGGCGCTTCCTCGTCCTTGCGGTTCTCGGCGAGATTGAAATGAACCCTGCCCACGACGTTCCATGCCGGGTTCAACTCCTTGAGGAAGTCCTGGACCGTAGCCCCCGACCGGGTCAGCTCCGCGACGAAGGCCTCGTCGAGCTCGTCCCAGAGCGAGTTCAGGACCGCGACCGTGACGTACTCGGCGCCGGGCATCGCCGGGGCAGCGAGGGCAAACCTCTGGAGATCTTCCTCGGAGGGAGGCGGGATTGCGCTGCGCCGCTCCTCGACGTCGGGCCTCGTACACAACGCGGTGACGTAGCGCGCGCTGAACTCCCGCCAATAAGCGAAGACCGGTGGCAGGGCGTGACCGACCTCGGCGGCTCCGAGCTGCAGGAGCCCGTGACCGGCGCCACGGGCAAAGGCCCCGACGAGACGCTTGGCGGCCGCCGGCTCCAGCTCGGCCGCCTCGTCCGCAGGAGCGAGTCGGAGTCGCCCGTGCGGAGTCAGGCAGGGGATGAGGCGCATGCGGCGCGATCTCTAGAGCGGCAGGCGTAGCGCGTACAGCGACACCACGGGCTCGCGATCGGCGAGTGAATGCTGGGTTCCCTCTCGAGCCCACGCGGCCACCTTCTCGAATTGATTCCACTCGGGGTGTGCCTCGATGAGCATTAGCGTCTCGCGGTAGAGAGCCACGGCCTCGTCGCGGTGGCCGAGACGATCGGCGCACAGTGCGCGCAGCGAGAGCCCGTAGATCTGGACGTCGATCGGCGCATCTGCAGCCGTCACCGGCACGAGCGCCTGCGCGGCTCCGGCGACGTCTCCCTCCTGGAACCGCGCCAGGGCGAGGGCGAGCGCGAGCCGCGCGGGGTCGAGGACGGGCGGCTTCGCGGCGAGCAGAGCTTCGAGCCCCTTGCGCGCGTCGGCCGGCCGCTGCTCCGCGAGGGCGTGCAGCGCCTCGCGCCCCATCGCTACCGCAAGCCGCTCCCGGGCCATCGCCTCGCCCCTGAGCAGAGCGGAAGCGGGGATCGACGGCGGGGCTGAGCCCTTCCCCAAGCTGAAGCCCACGTACTCGCCAAAGGGTGCTTCGGGCTGCATCGTCGTCGAGTGCCAGAGCGTGCGCGAAGCCGGGTGTACGATGGCTGCGTTCAACACCGTGAGATTCGCGACGTTCGAGGCATTCGGCCAGGGATGCGTCGAGCGATCGCGCAAGATCTCGGCTGCCACCTCGGGCGTGAGGCGACCGACTTGTTTGCCGACGGCGGCCTCCATGCCAGCACGGCGGTCGAAGGAGTCGGGGGACCGGGAACGGTCGAAGGGCATCATCTCGGGTGTACGCGCGTGGTTCGCCTGGCCGAACCAGTCGCCGTCGGGACGGAAGACCGAGCAGCGCTTCGGCGTACACTCGACCATGGCAAGATCCCCCGCGGCGTCGGCCATCACCATGAAGCACGAGATTCCGCGCTCTCTGGCGTTCTCGAAGATCCGGATCCCGTCCTCGACGCTGCGCGCGCTCTGCAAGGCGCGCCGGTGTGGCCACTGCGGTAGCAGCAGCCCCACCTGCGGATCGGTCTCGAAGTAGTTGAAGGAGAGCGCGAAGCCGGCAGTATTGACGCCCACCGTCGGCAGGCTGACGAGAGGCCAGCCGGCGAAGAGGTACTCGAGGTCCCCGTTGCTCGGCCGGTAGTGCACGAGCATCGGGCGGCGCGCGCCACGCTCGTCGTCCCAGTCGACGTTGCGGCCAATCAGCGCTTTGCCGTCGGCGGTGGCGCTGCGCGTCGCCGCGAAGACCGTGGATCCGCCACTGAGCGCAAGGAGCGCACGCATCAGGTCGCGACGCGGCACTCCGAGGCCGGCCGCCATGCCTGCGAGCTCCTCGTGGAGGCTGCTGTCCTCGAAGGCGCCGCCGACGGCACTCCAGAGCGGGATGCCGACCGCATCGAGCAGGCGATCGCCCACGCCTCCCTGTGTGACGGCGCGCTCGAACGCGAGATGCTGCAGCTCGTAGACACGGCGCAGATCGTCGCCGAGAAGCTCCGCCTGCTGTCGGCCCATCTCTTCGTAGGTTCCGCCAACCTCGAGGACGATCAGATCGCCGAGGTCGCGGCGGCTGGGCGCAAACGCCTCCGACTGCGCGGAAGCGCCTTGCGGCGCGAAGGCCACGGCAAGCACGAAGAGAAGGGCGAGACCGCTAGAGGTCGCTCGAAGCCGGGGCAGGTTCATGGGGCGCTCCCTCTCGGGACCCTACCCGTGATACCCGCCGGGCGCCGGAGGCCCGAGACCCCCTATCCTCCCCGGCTCTGTCACCAACGGACCTGTGGCCGCGTTGACCGTGTAGACCCGCACGGAGGACCAAGCCATGACCGCAGCGAACTCTTTCTTTGGTTCCCATCCCGATCTCTCGGCGTCGAGCGGCGGCCGGATGGTCTGCCTCGACGGGCGCCAACTGGCTCTGGTGGGCTCGGAACTCCGCACGCAGGCCGCTGGCGGCGTTGCGCGCGTCGTCGTCGAGCAGCGTTTCCGGAACATCCATGTAGAGCCCCTGAGCGTCTCCTACCTGCTGCCGCTTCCGTCCGACGCAGTGGTCTCCGCTTTCGGATTCCGGATCGGCGAGCGCGACGTGCTCGGCAAGGTGGAAGCCCGAGAAGAGGCGCGAGAGCATTTTGAAGAGGCCATCCTCGAGGGTAGAACTGCCACTCTGCTCGAGCAGGAGCGCTCGAGCCTCTTCACCCAGGAGATCGGGAACGTGCCGCCCGGCACTCTCCTCGTCGCCCGGGTCGAGCTCGATCAGCGCCTGCGTTGGCTCGAGGAGGGCGCCTGGGAGTGGCGCTTCCCGACGGTGGTGGCGCCGCGCTATCTCGGCGCCGCGAACTCCTTGCCGGATTCCGGCCGGATCACGGTGGATGTCGCTGATCCGGAGCAGCCCGCGCGCCTCTCCACGGTGCAGCTCTCTCTTCGCATCGGCGACTCGCTGGCGGCGGAGGGTCAGCCGTCTTCGCCGTCCCATCACCTCCGCATCACCGCCCAATCTGTCGACGGGAGCGGCGCCCTGCACGTCGCGTTCGCGGATGAAGACCATCCGCTTGACCGGGATGTCGTCGTACGTTGGCCCGTGGCGACCTTGCTGCCCGGCGTCTTTCTCTCCGCCTCCCGCTGCAGGTCCCTTGGCGTGGGCTCCGATGACGCCTACGGACTGCTGACCGTCGTGCCGCCGCTGCCGCGAGCCGCAGCGGCGAGCCTTCCTCGCGATCTGATCGTGCTGCTCGATACCAGCGGCTCGATGACGGGCGAGCCTCTCGCGCAGGCGAAGCGTGTGGTACGGACGCTGATCGAGAGTCTCGGCGATGTGGATCGCCTCGAGCTGATCGAGTTCTCCGAGTCCGTGCGGCGCTGGAAGTGGGGCGCGGTGCGAGCGACCCGGGCTGCGCGAGAGAAGGCGCTCGCCTGGCTCGCCGGCCTCGAGGCGAGCGGCGCGACGGAGATGCGCGCCGGCATCCTGGCCGCACTCGCATCGCTGCGGAAGGACGCCCAACGTCAGGTGCTCATCGTGACCGACGGCCTGATCGGCGCGGAAGAGTCGGTGGTGACGGAGATCCTGCGAAGGCTTCCGCCGCAGACCCGCGTCCATGCGCTCGGGATCGGCTCTGCGGTGAACCGCACGCTCACGGGCGGCGTGGCACGCGCAGGACGCGGCGTCGAGGTGATCGTCGGCCCGCACGAAGATACAGCGCCGGCCGCAGCGCGGCTTCTCGCACGCATGGTGCGCCCCCTCGTCACCGACCTCGAGATCTCCGGGGAAGCGCTACGGGAGCACGCGCCGGCGGCGCTTCCCGATCTCTTTGCGGGAGCGCCGGCACTGCTGGCGCTGCGGCTTCGCCCGGAAGGAGGATCGCTGCGGCTCCGCGGGCGCACGGCCGCCGGCATCTGGGAGGCGCAGCTCGACGTCCGACCGATGCTCGCGGACCTCCGCAGCAACGCAGCCGCAACGCTGTATGCACGTGAGCGTGTCGAAGACCTCGAAGCCCGCGCCGCTGCCGGCCAGGGCGAGGCCGTGGACGCGCAGATCCTGCACCTTGGCCTCGAGTTCCAGATCGCGACGCGCCTCACGTCCTGGGTGGCGATCTCGGAAGAGAAGACCGTCGACCCGCGGCAGCCGATCCGGCGTGAGCGTCTTGCCCACATGCTGCCGCAGGGCATGTCGGCGGAGGGGCTCGGCCTGCGACGAGCACCACTAGAAAGGATCCTGTCGCGTCCCCCGTCGAGGATGTCACTCCAGGAATCACGAAGAATCGTGGCCGCTTCTCTCGCTCCCATCGAAGACCACATGGCGCAGCGCTACTCGCACTTCGATTTCGAGTGCACCAGCGCTGAGCACATGTCGGCGGAGTCCTCGCTCCTCGATCTCGTGGGCCGCATCGTGTACCGCAGCGCTGGCCGCCTGGTGATCGAGATCGAGCTACCGGACCCGCTCGCCTGGGCGCCGGAACAGGCTCTGCGGCTCCGCCTCGATGACGGTCGCTGGATCGACGCAGTACTCGATGCAGAGGGGACGACGGCGTCAGGTCTCGTCGAGGCCGGACGTTGCGTGCGGCTGGCCCTCGATGCGGGAGAGGCGGCCCGGACGGGGCAGCCCGTCGAGATCGAGTTCGCGATCGCGGGCTGCCTCGTGCGGCTCCGGATCGGAGCCTGATGGACGATCTCGACGTCCATCTGCCCGGCATCGTCGCCGGCGAGCCAGAAGCCTTCACGCGC
>CAYGXT010000088.1:0-9267 GCA_964353695.1 uncultured Myxococcaceae bacterium | reverse complement strand
CCCGCCGCGCGGATCGTAAGGGCGCCGGCCGTGAGCGAAGTCAGCGCAAGGCGACTCGCCTCCACCTCGATGGATCCAACGTTCGCGCTCGTGCCGCTCACCGACGCGCCGTCGCGAATTACGAGTCGATCGAGATCTCCTCCGAACACGACCGGCGTCGCGGAGGTGCCGCTCGAGATCACAAGCTGGCCGAGCGGGAAGCCTGGATCGCTGAGGAAGACGGTGCCCGCGCCGCCGCGGCCAAAGCCCATCCCCCCGGCGGCCGTGATGCGGCCGAGGTCGAAGCCGCTTGCATCGGCGTACGCGACCGCGATGCGCCCGCCGCCGCCGCCGCCTGAATAGCCATTGTGCGCCGAGTAACCGCCTTGCGCGCGAATTACACCCGCGCCCTCAAGCGTGTTGATCGTAAGCTGGATGCCGCCGCCGCTGCCGCCCGCAGCGCAGACGTTACCCCCGCCGCTGCCGCCGTCAGCGAGGATCGAGCCATCGAGCCGTACGCTCGTCGCGTGGATGCGGACGAGACCGCCGCCGTTGCCGCCGGCGCCACAATCGGAGCCGCCGCCGCTGCCGGGTTCGATCGGATCACGGAAATTCCCGTAGCTCGCACCGACGGCATCGAACGTGTTGCCATAGCCGCCAATGCCGCCATAGCTCCCGCCGCTTCGCCGCGCGCTCCCACCCGTCTGCGTGTTGCCTGTCGTGCGACCCTCGGCGCCGTTACCGCCACTCAGCCCGCCGAGATAGCCACGCGCGCTCGTGTCGATGCGGCTCGTTGTGTCCACGCTCAGCGCACCAACATCGAGCACCAGCGATGAGACTCCCGCCATCGTGGCAGCGGGATGCGTCAGCAGGCTCGCGCCCGCAATCGTGAGGCCCTCGGCGCGCACCTCGTGCACGGTGAGCGTCGAGCTGTCGTCGATCGCGAGCGCACCCGAAAGCTGTAGACGACCCGCGACTTCGATCGCACCCGGCTCTGTGTTGCGCACTTCCACGGCCGCGTGGCCGCGAATCGTAATGGACGCCGCCGTCGCCGCTTCGGACGGCGTCGAGAAGAGCGGTGTAAACTGGCTCGTGCCGCGCCCGCCCGCGTCGATCACCAGCGCACCGAGAACATCCCCCTTGGGTCGCTCGTAGACCGTTCCCGCACTCCCGGACCAGTAGCCCGCGCCCCCCTGCGCAGTAACCCGGGCGAAATCGAAACCGCTTGAATCGGCGTACACAACCGCGATGCGCCCGCCGCCACCGCCGCCCGAATAGCCATTGTGCGCCGAGTAACCGCCCTGTGCGCGAATTACACCCGCGCCCGCAAGCGTGTCGGTCGTAAGTTGGATTCCCCCGCCGCTGCCGCCCGCAGCGCAGACGTTGCCCGCGCCGTTGCCGCCGTCGGCGAGGATCGAGCCATCGAGCTGTACGCTCGTCGCGTGGATGCGGACGAGACCGCCGCCGTTGCCGCCGGCGCCGCAATCGGAGCCGCCCCCGCTTCCGGGCTCGATCGGATCACGGAAATCGCCGTAGCTCGCACCGACAGCATCAAAGTAGTTGCCGTAGCCGCCAAGGCCGCCGTAGCTCCCGCCTGCGCGCCGCGCGCTCCCACCCGTCTGCGTGTTGCCCGTCGTGCGTCCCTGGTCGCCGTTGCCACCACTCAGCCCGCCGAGATAGCCACGCGCGCTCGTGTCGATGCGGCTCGTCGCGTCCACGCTGAGTGCGCCAACATCGAGCAGCAGCGATGAGACTCTCGCCGTCGTGACAGCGGGATGCGTCAGCACGCTACCGCCCGTAAGCGTGAGACTCGCCGCACGTGCCTCGTGCAACGTGAGCGTCACCTGGCCGTCGAGCACAAGGGCATCCAACACGTGCACCGTCCCGCCGGGTTCAGCGTTGCTCGCGTCGGGGTTGCGAACCTCGACGAGCGCGCGCCCAAGCACCGAGAAGGCATCAAGCACGAGCGGCGCGGCTGCGTTGCCCGTAAGCGGCGTGGTCATGTTCGACGCGGCTCCGCGCGCGTCGATGGTAAGTGCGCCATTCGGCTGCGCCGCCGACTGGAAGTAGATGGTGCCGGGGCCGCCCGTCCAGTAGCCAGCGCCGCCCAGCGTCGTCACGCGGCCGAGATCGAAGCCGCTTGCGTCCGCATACATGACGGCAATGCGCCCGCCGCCACCGCCACCCGAATAGCCATTGTTCGCCGCGTAACCGCCCTGTGCGCGAATCGCACCCGCGCCCGCAAGCGTGTCGGTCGTGAGCTGAATGCCGCCGCCGCTGCCGCCCGCAGCGCAGACCTCGCTCGCGCCGTTCCCGCCGTCAGCAAGAATCGAGCCATCGAGCTGCACGCTCGTCGCGTGGATACGGACGAGACCGCCGCCGTTGCCGCCCGGGCCGCAATCGGAGCCGCCGCCGCTGCCAGGCTCGCTCGGATCACGGAAATCGCCGTAGCTCGCGCCGACGACATCGAACGTAGTGCCATAGCCGCCAACACCGCCATAGCTCCCGCCGCTTCGCCGCGCGCTCCCACCCGTCTGCGTGTTTCCCGTCGTGCGGCCTTGGGCGCCGTTGCCGCCACTCAGCCCCCCGAGATAGCCACGCGCGCTCGTGTCAATCCGGCTCGTCGCGTCGATCGAAAGCGTGCCCGTCGTGATCGCCAGCGTGGCGACGCGCGTAGTGGTTGGGCTCGGCACCGTCAACACTGCGCCGTTCTGCAGCGTCAGACTGTCGACGTCGAGCGGCGCGGGCAGCGTCACGGTTCGACCGCTTACCACGAGATCACGCGTACCATCGCTCGCGTTGGTGGGATCGAGTCCGAAGGCGGGCTCGATGCCGTCCCCGAGACCATCGCCGTCCGTGTCGGCAGCGAGCGGGTTGGTAACGAAGCCGTCACTTCCGGCTGTGCGTTCCTCGCCGTCCGAGAGACCGTCTCCATCCGTGTCGGCGTTCTTCGGGTCGGTGCCGTCGGCCACCTCCGCGCAGTTGTCGCGCCCGTCGCCGTCGAGATCGGTCGCATCGTCGGCGGCCGAGAGCGGATCGAGTCCGAGCGTGATCTCCCAGCCATCGGACAGGCAGCTCCCGTCGGTGCTCCACTTGAAGGGATCGGTCCCGAGGCTTCTCTCCTCGCCGTCTGAGAGGCCGTCGCCATCGCTGTCCACGAGCGCAGCGACCTGCACGCGGACTCCCGTCTCCGCCGACTGAGCGACGCCGTCGCTCACGCGGTACGCGAAGACGTCATCGCCCTCGAAGCCGGTTGCCGCCACGTAGACGACGCGGAGCGCCGTGTCGGTCACGGTGACCGGTGTGCTCGCAATCGCAGTGCCCCGCGCACCAGCCGGCGTCGCCTGGTAGAGCGTCCCGTGCGACGAAAGCTGCGTAACGACAGCGCTCAAGGGATTGCCGTCCGGATCGCTCCCGCCGAGCGTCAGGAGCAGATCCCGGCCGGCGCTCGTCCCGGGAGCGGGCGTCCAGATCGGACGCTGCGTCGCGACTCCGCCGCCGAGATGCGCGTCGTTGCCGTCGGGGGCGGCGTCGCTCGCGAACTCGCCGACGCCTTCGTCGAAGGGCCAGGCGCCGACGAGTAGCGGATCACCCGTGGCGAGCGGCGTCGAAAGGTCACTACCGATCTGCGCTTCGCTCCGAGCCGAGGCGTAGATGCGCAGGTCATCGATCGTTCCCTCGAAGTAGCCATCCGGCGCCCCGAAGCTCTCGCGGAAGGTCCGGCCGATCGAGAGCGGTGAGCCGCCGTCCGTGATCGCGCCCAGAGCGAAGGTCGGCGCTTTGCCGCGCAGCGCGCCGTCTACGTAGATCGCAACGCGGCGCTGGCTGCGATCGAGCACGCCCGCCACGTGATGCCAGCGGCCATCGCGCACCGTCACGGAAGCCGTCACTCCGAAAGTCGTGTTCGGGAAGTCGGCGCGAACGCCGAAGACGGGCGCGCCGCTCGCATCGAGCGACAGATCGTACCAGGCGTTCGCATTGCCGGCGCAGCCGTTCCAACCACACTCGTAGCGGCCTGCAATCGTCATCGGCGCGGCGGTCGTCGTGCTCGTGCGGACCCACGCCTCGACCGTCCAGCTCCGCGTGCCGATGTTCAGCGCCGCGGACGGCGAGCGCTTCTCAGCAAAGTCGTCCACGCCGTCGAAGGCGAGCGCGCCCGCCGGGTCCGCATGCGCGACCGGCGGCTCGTTGGCGGGCACGAGCGGCTGGGGATCGACGCCGTCCTCGAGCCCGTCGCCGTCGCTGTCCCGATCGTTGATGGCGGTGCCGAGCAGATATTCTGCGCCGTTGCTGAGCCCATCGCCGTCGCGATCCAGGTTGGCGTCGGCGATGGGCCAGTTGGTGCCGGCCTTCACCTCTACGCCGTCCGGGATACCGTCTCCGTCTGCGTCCTCGAAGCCCTGATGATCGCCGACGTCGCAGAGGTACGCCGAGGACGAGACATCGCCCTGGTCGCTGTAGGACGCGATCGTACCGATGTCGTTCCAGGCGTAGACCATCGAGCAGCCGATGCAGTTGTCACCACTCGGCTCGCCGATGTTGCCGATCGGGTTCACGAAGAACAGTCCGCCGTCGCCGGCGTGGAACGGACAGCTCGGGTTGCCGCTTCGCAGCGGCTGGCCCGCGCAGTTGGCGCCCGCTGCGTTCGGGTAGATGCCAAGAATGCGCAGATAATCGAAGCTCGGGCTCGGACCAATCGTCGGATCCATCGCGATCTGCACCGCGGCGCGGGCGTGCGCGTCGGTCCGCGGTACGAAGAGGCGCATACCGCGCTCCGCACAGTACGTCTCCGCCTGCGACGCCGTGGCGCCCTGCCCGACCTTGAGGAACGTGTAGCCACCGCCGTCGGTGTCCATGTCGCAGAAGGCGCTGACCGGAGTCGAGCCGAGTGTGCCGTTCCCATCGATGGGATAGAGGCCGCTCGAAACGCCGTCGCCGGAAAGCAGGATCTGCTCGCAGCTCGTACCCGGACAGGCCGCCGTCCCGAAACGAGCCCCGTCCGCGCACCGCGATCGGATCGTCAACGTGAGCTCGCGGATCGCGACGTGGCCACCGACGTCCTCGGCGACGATTCGCACCGGCAGCAGGCGATCCTCACCGGGATTGCCGCGGAGCACGAGCTCGGCGGCGAACGTGCCGGCCCGCGGTGAGACCGCCAGCCGCGAAGTGCTGGTTGGCGCGCCCGGCAGGCGGAGCCGCGTCGAACGTGGCGGCGCCGAGCCATCGAGACGCTCGATCCGCAGCTGCGCGAGATCGCCGTCGGTATCCTCGACCGCCAGCTGGACGATCTGCTGACCCCAGGCGTCGAGCACGAACGAGGTGCCGAGCGACGACAGTGTCGGTGTGGCGAGATCCGGTACGACGGGGTGCACGTCGATTGCGTCGGGAATGCCGTCGCCGTCGCTGTCGGTGAGGCGAGGATTGCTCTCGCCCACGTCCACGACGCCGTTCCGATTTGCATCCTCGACGCCATCGGCAAGCCCGTCGCCATCGCTGTCGGTCCGCGTCGGATCGGTCTCGCCCAGATCGACGAGCCCGTCTCGGTTGGCATCTTCGATTCCGTCCGGAATGCCGTCGCTGTCGCTGTCCGCGCGTGCCGGATCGGTTTCGCCGACGTCTACGACGCCATTTCGGTTGGCGTCCTCGAGGCCGTCGGCAAGCCCGTCGCCATCGCTGTCTGCACCCTGGATCGAGGTGCCGAGCCGCCACTCGAGCAGGTTGGTAAGACCGTCGCCATCGCGGTCCTCGTCCGAATCGAAGACCTGCCAGTCGCTGCCGAGACGAACCTCGGCGCCATCCGGGATGCCGTCTGCGTCTGCATCCTCCACCCCTTGGTGATCGCCGACGTCGCAGACGTACGCCGAAGACGAGACGACGCCCTGGTCGTTGTAGGATGCGATCGTGCCGTTCGTGTTCCACGAGTAGACCATCGAGCAGCCGACGCAGTTGTCCCCGTTCGGCTCCCCGATGTTGCCGTTCGGGTTCACGAAGAAGAGTCCGCCGTCGCTGGCG
Organism: uncultured Myxococcaceae bacterium; assembly: GCA_964353695.1. Classification (GTDB taxonomy): domain Bacteria; phylum Myxococcota_A; class UBA9160; order UBA9160; family UBA9160; genus MYXO. The sequence goes on along the minus strand of CAYGXT010000088.1, from coordinate 3,276 downwards.
CTCCAGCTGCAGCCCGGCGAGCCGCTGCGCAGCGGCCGGCCGTTGCAGGTGGCGTTCGCGCCGTTCGGGTAGATGCCGAGGATGCGCACGTATTCGGAGCTCGCGCTCGGACCGATCGTCGGATCCAGCGCGATCCGCACCGCGGCCCGCGCGTGGGCGTCCGTGCGCGGCACGAGGAGGCGCATGCCGCGCTCCCCGCAGTACACCTCCGCCTGCGACGCGTTCGCGCCCTGCTCAACCTTCAGGAAGGTGTAGCCGCCACCATCCGTCTCCATGTCGCAGTAGGCCTGCACGGCGTCGGCAATCTCGCCGCCGTTCGGATCGATCCAGTACGTACCACTCGAGCCGACGCCGTCTTCGAGCAGCAGGGTCTCGCAGCTCGTGCCGGGGCAGGAGGGGTCGCTACCCGGCGCCGCTCCCGACAAGCAGCGGGAGCCGACCGTCAGCGTGAAGGCGAGATCGACCGCGCGTCCGCCGAGGTCCTCCGCAACCAGCCGCAGCGCGTAGCTCCCCGTTTCGATTGCGCTTCCGGTGAGCACGAGCTCGCCGTCGAACACATCCGTGCCGGGCGCGAGATCGATCGAAGACGCACTACCCGGATCACCACTTCGCGCAAGCTGCGCAGCGTTCGGTGCGTCGCTGCCGTCCTCGCGCTCGATCCGCACGCGTACGAGGTCGCCGTCGGCGTCCTGGGCGCGAATCGTCACCCGCAGCGATCCGCCCACGCCGACTGCAAGATCCGTCTGCGCCAGGGGATCGAGGCTCGGGAACGCCAGGTCAGCGTGCGTCGGGTGCAGATCCAGGCCATCGGGGATCAAGTCGCCGTCGGTGTCGGCACGTGTCGGGTCGGTCTCCTCCGGATCCACGACACCATTGTGGTTCGCGTCCTCGACGCCGTCCTCGAGCCCGTCCCCGTCGCTGTCCGCGCGGCGAATGTCGGTCCCGAGCCTGGCCTCGATCGCGTTCGTGAGCCCGTCATGGTCGGGGTCCTGGTCCGCGTCCGCGCTGAAGGGATCGCTCCCGATGCGCAGCTCGGTCGCGTTCGTGAGACCGTCGGCGTCCGCGTCGCCACTCGCGGGCTCGACGCGAAGCTCGACCTCTGCCGCCGTCGCGGGGCCGCCGGCGCTACTGCCCTGCGCACCGAGCCGCAGCACGTTCCCACCGAGCGTGCCGATGCTCGGCACCATCGCGTCCACTGCGAAAGGCGCGGCCCCATCGCTCGCAAGCGGCACGCCGTTTGCGAGGAACGTCACCGCGACTACGCCGAGACCCACGTCGGCGACCGCTTCCGCGTGAATCGGGCCGCCCTCAATCACGCGCGCGCCAGCGGCCGGCGCGGTGATCGCGAAGGCACCCACGCTGAAGCCTCGACGCAGAGCGCCGAAGGCGTTCCCCGCGGCGTCCGTCGCTGCGTTGCCCGCGGCATCGGTAACGAGGCTCCTCAGCACGAGCGCGTACTGCGCGCCCGGCACGAGCAGCGCGACGGGATGCAGCACCAGGGTCTGGCCCCCGTCCTGGCTCTCGAGCGTCGCCGGCAACAGCGCGTCCGCGGCGTCACGCAGCGAGAACGACTCCGGCGTCACCGACGCGAGTAGCAGCGCCTCGTCGAAGCGCGCGCGCAGCAGGGGCAGCACCCCGAGTCCGCCCGCGCCATCGGCCGGGACCAACTCTAGGAGGCGCGGGCCGCGCGTGTCCGCAGGCTGAGTCGCAAAGTGGCTCGTGAAAGGCGCGGCGAGCGCGTTGCCCGCGAGATCCGTGACGCCCGTCGCGACCACGATCTGGAACTCGATATCGGCATCGAGCGACGCCGCCGGCACGAGCGTCGCGCTGCGGCCGCCCGGCGCAAGCGTCACTACGGCGGGAACAAGCGCGCCGCCCGTTCGCGCGAGTGTGAAGGTCGCCGCGCTCAGCGTCGCAGCCGCAACCGGCTCCGAGAACGAGACCGAAGCGCTCGCGCTGCGCGACACGTTCGTGGCGCCATCGGCCGGCGTCACGCCCGTCACGAACGGCAGCTCGGTGTCGCGCACGCGAAGCCGCACGGGCGCCCCAAAGCCGAGGTTCGCAGGCACATCGAGTGCGCGTGCATCGAGGCAGATCTCCGCGTTGGCGGCGGCGCTTGCAGGCACGCGGAAAACAAAGCTGGCGGAGGCCGGAGACACGGTCGGCGAGAGGGCGCGCACCTCATTCGAGATCGTCGCGCCCGTCGCGCAGAGGCTCGTCCTCAACGTGATCTGGCGAATCCCGCTCGGATCCTCGGCGCGGACGAAGACGGTGACGTCGTCATCTCGCGCGACGAGCGCGTTCGCAACCGGGCTGCCGATGCTCACAATCGGCCCGCGTGTGTCGTGGATCGAGAGCGCCATGGGCAGCGCAATGCCCACCAAGCCGAGCGTGTCCGTAGCGGACGCGCGCAGCGTGAGCAGCGCGCCGAGCGCGGCATCCGCGGGCACGGTGAACTGGAATGTGGCCTGTGCCGAAGCGCCCGTCACGATCGCGACGCGGCTCGCGACCGCACCGTCGTTCACGGTGAGCGCGAGCTGAGCGAGCGCTACATCGTCGCTGGCGTTCACCTGAACGCTCACGCTGGTGCCAGCGTTCAGGCTGCCGCCACCGGGCAGGCTGAGAGAGACCGCAGGCGGCATGTTGCCGCCGATCGCGAGCACGAGCTCTCGCCCCGGGCCGCGGTTTCCCGACTTGTCCACCGCAACGGCGCGCACCGACGCACTCGCGCCAAGTGCCGGATCGAGATAGAGCGACTGTGCGTACGGCGCGCTCGTGTCCGTGCCGAGCAGCGCTCCGTTCAGCGTAAACTCGACAGAGGCGACGTCGTTGGTGGCCGCAACCGTCGCTGCGATCGACACAGTGCGGCCCTGCACCAGCGCGCCGCCCTGCGCCTCGAGCGCGCTAATGACTGGCGGGAGCGTGTCGAGCGATGCAAAGTTCAAGACGATCGACGGCGCCAACATCACGTTGCCAGCAAGGTCGCGCAGCGGGCCGGCGAGCGTTGCGACGTAGTGCTGATTCGGAAGCAGCAGCGCGGCCGGCGTAAAGACGAAGACGCGATCGCCAAGGATCGGCGCCGTGTTGATCGCACCGGCGACCGGCGTTCCGCCCACGCTCTCGAGGTTGAAGGACTGGATCGACGCGCGGTCCAGCGGCTCCGAAAGCTCGATGCGCACCACACTCTGGAGCTGCACGTCGTTCGCGCCGTCCGCAGGCGATGCGCTCAAGAGTGCTGGCGGCGTCGTGTCGGCCGTCGCGTATTGGAACGAGAGG
>CAYGXT010000087.1:0-9296 GCA_964353695.1 uncultured Myxococcaceae bacterium | reverse complement strand
GCCCGCTCGGCGATGGCAAGCAGTGGGTGCCGTGGATCCACGCCGACGACCTCGTCCGGCTGACGCTGCGCCTGCTCGACGATGCGTCGGTGTCGGGCCCCGTGAATGCGGTCGCTCCCGACCCGGTGCGAAACGAGGTGCTGACGCAGGCCATCGCCCACGAGCTGCACCGCCCGGCGTTTCTGCGCGCGCCGGCCTTCGCGCTCCGGCTCGCACTCGGCGAGCTCTCGGATGAGCTGCTGGGCTCGCGCCGCTGCATGCCGCGCAGGGCCGAGACGATGGGCTTCCCGTTCACGCACGCCTCGCTCGAGAGTGCCCTCTCGGCGGAGCTCGGATAGCGCGCCGCTCGTCAGTGCGAGGTCGGCGGGGGCTCGTCGCGGCTGCGGTCGCGAAACACGGCGGGCAGCACCTCCTTGAGGCCCAAACCCCGGGCTTCGGGGAGCACCTCGAAGAAGCCGAGCTCGATCTCGGGACCTCCCGCCGCCGGGAAGCGTTCGCGGAAGTCTCCCAGCACACGCGTCAGGATGCGCTGCGCCTGATCTCGATCCACATCGGTGAGGAAGAGCACGGCCCGTTCACGGGTCATGCGGAAGACGGCGTCCTCGACGCGCAAGGCGCTCTCGACGAAATCGATGACCTCGGGGACCAGCAGGTCACCCTCCCGCGCGGAGAGGCCGGCCACGACCGAAGGCACGGTATGCCGGTCGGCGAGCTCGCGGCTCCGCGCGAGCAGGTCACGCAGGCGCCGGGGATCGTCGCTCGGGTACGGGGGTTCCTTCCTCATCATGTCCGCCGTATCGACAGGCGGGCCGCGGGACTGAAGCAAGACCTGCCGGCGCAAGCGTAGCCTCCCGTCGGTGCAGGGAAATCTCCTCGATGACCCGATGCGGACACAGCTCTCTCGGTGGTTCTCTCCCAATCGCTGACCTAGCGTGCTCGAGGCCAAGAGGGCTATGGGAGCGGCCGAGGGGGCGAATCGGTATGCGCCATGCCGGACTTTCGCAGGGCGGGGAGAGCCAGGATCGCGCCCGAGCGGCCCGCTTCGCTCGTGGCTTCTCGTTGCTGCTGGCGCTCGCGTACGCACTGATGGTGCTCGGGGCCCTCGTCCGCGCCCACGGCGCAGGTCTTGCCTGCCCCGACTGGCCGCTCTGCTTTGGCGAGCTCGTCCCTCGCTTCGACTTCCGCATCGCCTTCGAGTGGGGCCACCGCCTGATCGCCGGCTCCGTCTCGTTGATCTTCGCAGCGCTCGCCCTCGGCGTGACGAACGATCCGGCATTGCGCCGGATCGTCGGACGCCCCCTGCTGGTTGCGACCGCATTGCTCGGCCTCCAGATCGTGCTGGGCGGGCTCACCGTGCTCCATACCCTGGCTTCGTGGACCGTGACTGCGCACCTGGTCACGGGCAACGGCTTCGCGCTCACGCTGCTCATTCTCGTACTGCGGCTGCGCGATCGCGCGGCTGGCCGCGTCGCAGCGTCGGAGCCGATCGCAAGCGCACTGCGCACGTTGGTGACAGCGAGCGCGCTGATTCTCACGCTCGAGATCGTGCTCGGCGGCCTCGTCTCCTCGCGCTACGCCGGCCTGGCCTGCTCCGAATGGCCCGCGTGTTTGAACGGCGCCTTCTTCCCGACGTTCGAGGGCGCGGTCGGCCTCCAGCTTCTGCATCGCATCAACGCCTACCTGCTCGTCGGCCTGCTCTCGCTGACCGCGTGGACCGCGCGCGGCGTCTGCGGCCTCGAGCGTCCGACTGCGCTCGCGCTCGCGTTGGTCCTGGTGCAGGCCTGCCTCGGCGTCGCCAACGTGCTGCTCCGAATCCCCGTCGAGATCACGGCGCTCCACACGGCCACCGCGGTCGCGCTGGTGCTGACGACCACGTTCTGCGTACGCGCCGCCTGGCTGCGGCCGCTGCGTGCGGTCGAGGCAGCAGCTCCGGGGAGCCGGCCCAGGCGCGGGGCTGAGCCTCCTGACCAATCGTCGCCCCACGGAGGACCCGCCAGCGCCGCGCGAGGGATCCGCTAGCCTGCGTCGCGAGACGAGAGGAGTGAGATCGAATGCGCTGCTTCGAAGTGTTCGCCGCAATGCCTCAGGAGCAGGCCCGTCAGGTGCTGCGGGAGATTCGGGAGAAGGCCCCCGCCGGCTTCCAGCAGGCGCTGATGCTGGCGTGCGGGGTGATGCGCTCGCGGCCCGTCTACATGCGCGGCCTCCCGCTCGAGAAGCAGGCCGACGCCGTGCGCCAAGCGCTCGCGCGCGTGGCCTCGAATGTCGTCGCGGAGGAGATGCTCGCGATCTACTTCCTCGAATGCCGTCGTCCGCTCCTCGTCGAGTGGCTCGACGCCGTCGGGCTGCCGCACGAGGAGGGCGTGCTCAAGGACGAGCAGCCGGCACAGCCCGACGAGGCGAAGCTGGGCGAGGCGGCTGCAAGCTTCTTGGCCGGCGACGAGCCCGAGATTCGCCGGCTCCTGCTGCTCTCCTTCTCCGCTCAGGGGCCGATCGAGTGGCCGGCACTCGACGCGCTGCTGGCAACCCCGTAGCTCGGCAATGGCCTGAGCGGGAAGAGTCATGAACCGATCCAAGGTCGCCATCCTCCGAACGCGCCCGGCGTCCGTCCTGCAGGACTATCACGAGCTGATGAATCTGGCGGGCTACCAGGATGTGATCGCCAAGGACGCCGATACGGCGCTCAAGGTGAACATCTCCTGGCATTTCTTCTTCCCGGGCAGCTCCACCGTGCCCTGGCAGCTGGAGGGCGTGATCCGGGCCATGAAGGCCGACGGATACGACCCCGATCTCATGCACGCCTGCCACAACCGCACCGTCGTGATCGACGCACATCTGGGCGAGCGCGAGAACAAGCAGCTGAACGTCGTCGAGGCCCACGGCCTGCGCAACGTGCATCTGTACGAGGGCGAAGAATGGATCGGCGTGAAGGACGCCGTCGGAGACCTGACGAAGAAGTTCCTGGCCCTGAACCAGGTCTACCCGCAGGGCTTCCTGATTCCGCGCCGGTTCATCGGCGAGAACATCATTCACCTGCCAACGGTCAAGACGCACGTCTTCACGACGACCACCGGCGCCATGAAGAACGCATTTGGCGGGCTGCTGAACGAGCACCGGCACCGGACGCATCCGGTGATCCACGAGACGCTGGTGGACCTGCTGAGGATCCAGAAGAAGATCCATCGCGGCCTGTTCGCGGTGATGGACGGGACCTTCGCGGGCGACGGTCCGGGCCCGCGTTGCATGCTGCCGTATACCAAGAACGTGATCCTGGCCAGCGCCGATCAGGTGGCGATCGACGCCGTGGCCGCGAAGCTGATGGGCTTCGATCCGCTGTCGATCAAGTTCATCCGCCTGGCGCACGACGCCGGCCTGGGCTGTGGCGACCCGCGCGAGATCGAGATCGTCGGTGACACGGCGGCGGCCAACGAGAACTGGAATTTCGTGGGCCCCTTCGCAAACATGACCTTCGCGTCGAGGATGCAGCATAAGATCTACTGGGGCCCGCTCAAAAAGCCCATCGAGTGGAGCCTTCGATCCGCTCTCGCGCCATGGGCCTACATTGCCAGCGTGCTCTACCACGACAGCTACTGGTATCCGCGCAACGCCGACCGGGTGATGAAGGACGTGCTGTCGAGCGATTGGGGCCGGCTGTTCCAGAACTGGGAACACGCCAAACCCGACGCCAATGGCTATCCGGACGTGGGCGAGGCGCCGGCCGAGGTGACCCGGATGGGCTCCAAGGCATTCGCGAAATCGATCGGCGTGCTCAGGACCTGCATCCTGGAAGCGCCCGAATTCTCCAACCGGAAGCGCAAGGTCGTCACGCCCAGGCCGTGACCGATCTGCCCTCGGCCCGCTCTACGCCACCGCAGCCTCGACCGGATCGCTCGTCTCGCCAGGCTCGCCCAGCAGCATTGCCAGGCCAAGGCTCTGGGCCGCAGGCCGGAGCTTCGCCAGGGCACCGGCTTCGATCTGCCGCACGCGCTCGCGAGACAGGCCGAGGCGCTGACCGATCTCCTGCAGCGTGTGATCCTCGTCGCTGCGGATCCCGAACCGCATGCGAAGAATGCTCTGCTCGCGGCTGGAAAGGGTGGCGATCAGCCGCTCGAGCCCGCGCTCGAGGCGCCCGTGATCGAGCCCTTCGGCGGGCTCCACCACGCTCGCATCCGGGATCGTGTCCTGCAGCAGCTTCGACTCGGTACCGGGAAGCTTCATCTCGAAAGAGACCGGCTTCTGCTTGAGCTCGAAGAGCTTCTCGACCTGCTCTTCTCCGATCTCGAGCTCGAGGCCCAGCTCCGCCGCCGTCGGCTCGCGGCCCAGCTCGGCCCCTAGCTTCCGAGTGGCCCGCGTCTGCTGCAGCATCAGGTCGTAGACGTGGGAAGGGAGCCTGACTGTTCGCGAGTGGTTCTGGATCGCGCGGATGAAGGATTGTCGGATCCACCACACGGCATAGGTCGAGAACTTGAAGCCTCGGCGGTAATCGAACTTCTCCACCGCTCGGATCAGGCCGATGTTGCCCTCCTGGATCAGGTCGAGGAAGGGAATACCCATGTTCCGGTACTCCTTCGCCACCGCCACCACGAGCTTCAGGTTGTGGCGAACGAAGGTGTCCTTGACCTCTCCCTGTCGGGCATCCGCCGCCTCGAGTTCGGCCATGCGGGCGCGAAACGCGGCGGTCGAAAGGCCCGCGCGCCGCTCGAAGGCACGCAGCTCAGGCCCGCCGCGTCCTTTCGCATCTCCCCGCCTCGAGGCCGCTCTCTCGAGGCCGTTGAGCTCGGCCAGCGCCTCCCGCAGCGAACGATGGATCTGGCGCAGCAGCTCGAGCGCGATGCCGGCCGACTCGATTGCCTTCGCCAGCTCGCGGTCGAGCCGTGCCCGCTTCAACGCCGTGCCCGCCTCGCGCGAAACCTCGAGCCGCTCGCGCCGCCCCAGCAGCACGGCCACCCGTTGGAACGCACGATCGATCTCGGCGCTGTAGTCCCGGCCACTGCCGTCGCGATGCGCGTCGCTCAGCGTCGCCGTGATCCGTCCGTCGTCACGAATCTTCGCCCACATCGAGTGCCCGATGCGTGCGGTCAGCGGAATCGAGAAGAGGGCCTGCCGCCACGCCTGCGAGCTCTCTTCATAGGCCGCGGCGAGCTCGCCTTCCTGGCTTCTCGTGAGCGTCTGGGTCGGTGCGATCTCGCGCAGGTACCGCTTCAGGGAGACCCGCGGATCGCCGGGGTCGAAGTCGTCTCGTACCCGTGGCCGCACGGCCGGCTCTACAGCCTCGGCCTCTTCGAGCTCGGGCAGGACGGCGCTCTCGCTCCAACTGAAGGAATCAGCGCTCTCTCGATCGTAGTCGTCCATCGATCAGGACCTCGGATGGAAAGGAGAGCCCCGCTGGCTCTCCCGGACCGCTCCGGACGGGGCGTTGGTCGAGAGGGGCTCCTGCCCCCGCCCGGCCACCGATCCGGCCCGGTCCGTGACCATTGGATGTCACTGACAAATTTGTAGACATTCAAGCCAGCCATGTCAAGCCTATTTACGCACAAGAGGACTATTTTCCTCCCCGTTCCATCGCTTCGAGCGGTCGGGATTCCCGACGAGAAATCCCCCGGGGGACATCACCAGATCCGTCTAGCCTTCCAGACGCTTGCTCGCCGCCGCCATCAAGCGGCGGACGATGCCACGGGGCAGCAGCGAGGTGCCGGCGTGCATGGCCTTGTTCAGGCCCCCGGGAACGACGACCACCTCGCCGCGCGCGAGCCCGGCCAGAGAAGCCTCGACGACCGCGTCTGCCGTCATCCATGCGAAGGCCGGGATCTGGCTGGTGTCGATGCTCGCTCGCTCCTGGAACTCCGTGCGCGTGAAGCCGGGACAAAGTGCCTGGATGCGTACGCCGCTGCCCTGGATCTCGCCGGCGATCGACTCCGTAAAGCTCGTCACGAAGGCTTTGGTGGCGCCGTAGGTCGCGAGGTAGGGCCCGGGATAGAAGCCGGCCATGGAGGAAACGTTGACGATCTCGCCGCAGCCGCGCTGGAGCATATGCGGCAGCGCGGCCCGCGTCAGGCGCGCGAGCGCCAGCACGTTGAGCCGGATCTCTTCCTCCTCGCGATCGATGTCGAGCTCGGCAAAGCGACCCTGCGTGCCGAAGCCGGCATTGTTGACGAGCAGGTCGAGCGTGGAATCCTCGGCCACGCGCTGCTCTACGAGCCGGAGCTGCTCGGGCTGCGTGAGGTCGGCCGCAAGCACCTCGACTGCGATGCCGCGCTCCTCTCGCAGGCGCTTGGCAATCTCTTCCAGCCGATCGCGGCTGCGGGCCACGAGCACGAGGTCGTACTGGTCTCGGGCCAGGCGCTCCGCGAAGGCGAGCCCGATGCCGGCCGAGGCGCCCGTAACGAGGGCGCTGCGGCGCGGCCCTCCTCCCTCGCGGCGAGGCGTGGTCCTGGTCATGGCGGATCTCCTTCTGGGGTGGCGTAGCATGCCACCGCACGGCGCCTTCGGCATCCGAGGCCGGTCCGGGCGGGTTCGCAATTCCGTTCGCAATTTGCTTCCCAGAGAGGCTGGGCAGGATGATGCGGTCACTCTTCGACGACGGGATCGAGAAGCACGGCCTGCCGCCGCTGCGACGCGCGACCGTCACGACGCTGCAGGTGAACGTTGGCAAGCGCTGCAACCAGGCCTGCCATCACTGCCATGTCGACGCGGGCCCGAAGCGAATGGAGCGCATGGACGAGCGTACGGCGGCGCGCGTTCTCGCACTTCTCGAGCGAAGCCCGGAGGTCTCGACCCTCGACATCACCGGAGGCGCACCGGAGCTTTGGGACGGCTTCCGCAACCTCGTGCTCGGCGCGGCCGCACTCGGCCTACGCATTCTCGACCGCTGCAACCTGACGGTCCTGCTCGAGCCGGGGCAAGAGGGCACGGCGAGCTTCTTGGCGACGCACGGAGCCGGGATCGTGGCATCTCTGCCCTGCTACGGCAGCGCGAACGTCGATCACCAGCGCGGCAGCGGCGTCTTCGAGCGCAGCATCGAGGCGCTGCGGCGGCTCAACGCCCTCGGCTACGGCCTGCCTGGCTCCGCCCTCACACTCGACCTCGTCTACAACCCGCTCGGGCCCTCGCTCCCACCCGACCAGCACAGCCTCGAAACCCGCTACCGCGAGGAGCTCGGCAGCGGCTTCGGGATCGAGTTCCATCGCCTGCTCGTGCTGGCAAACCTCCCGATCGCACGCTTCGCCCATGAGCTCGAGCGAGACGGCCGTTACGACGAGTACCTCTCCCTGCTCGCTCACCACTTCAACCCTGCCACGGTACCCGGGCTGATGTGTCGGAGCCTGGCATCGGTGAGCTACGACGGCAGCCTGCACGACTGCGACTTCAACCAGATGCTCGGAATGCCGCTCGGCGGGCGCCCGCGCACGGTCTTCGATCTCGAGTCGCTGGCCTCCCTGGCCGACGAGCCCATCGTCACGGCGAGCCACTGCTTCGGCTGCACGGCCGGTGCGGGTTCGAGCTGCGGGGGCGCGATCCAGACTTCGTGACCCGACCTCCCGCTCCGGCATCGAAGCCGGCAAGGAGGTAGCCGCCATGCCGGAGACAAGCGCGATGACCCCGATCGAATCCCCCGCCGAGATGCCGAAGCCCGCCGGGATTCCGTTTGGCAAGCTCGCCCTCGGGCTGCTCGCACTCGTGGGGCTGGCCCTCGCGGCGCGCTCGCTGGGCGCACGCATCCCCGAGTTCGTGGCCTTCGTGGATGGCCTCGGCGTCTGGGGGCCGGCCGTGTTCATGCTGGCCTACGCCCTCGGCGTGCTGCTCTTCGTGCCCGGCTCCGCGCTCACGCTCGCGGCGGGGGCGCTCTTCGGCATCGGGCGGGGCGTCGTCTTCGCCTGGTGTGCGGCCACGCTCGGCGCCTCGCTCTCCTTCCTGGTGGCGCGCTACCTGGCACGCGGCGCGCTGGAGCGGCGCATCGCGGGCAGCCCACGCTTCGCGGCCATCGACGCTGCCGTCGGTCGTGAAGGCCGGAAGATCGTATTTCTGCTGCGCCTCTCCCCCGCCTTCCCCTTCAGCTTCCTCAATTTCGCGCTTGGCCTCACGCGCGTCGGCTTCGCCGACTACTTGATCGCCTCGGTCGGCATGCTCCCGGGCACGCTCCTCTACGTCTACTACGGCAGCGTTCTCGGCCTCGCGGCGCAGCTGGCCGGCGGCGCCGCACCCCAGCGCGGCGCCGCGGACATCCTCGTTCTTGGCCTCGGCCTGGCCGCCACGCTGGCCGTTACGATCTTCGTTACGCGCCTGGCGCGCCGCGCCCTCGCACAGGCCACGGGTGGCTGATCTCGCAGGAGCGCAGCGGCGCGATACCGTATCGGGGATGGCGCTCCGCTTCGATCGCAAGGCCGAGTGGCTCGAGGCCGACGGGCTCGGCGGCTTCGCCTCGGGCACCGTCGACGGCATTCGTACCCGCCGCTATCACGCATTGCTCCTCGTCGCGACGACGCCGCCGACCGGTCGCATGCTGCTCGTCAACGGTCTCGACGCCATCGTGGAGACGGCAGCGGGCAGCTTCGCGCTCACATCCCAGCGCTACGGCCAAGACGCGCTCAGCCCCGACGGAGCGTCGCACCTCACGGACTTCGAGCCGCGACCGTGGCCGCGCTGGCGCTGGAAGCTTCCGGACGGCAGTGAGTTCGAGCACGAGCTCTTCGTGCCGCAGGGCGCCGCGCTGGTAGCGCTCTCGTGGCGCCGCACGGCGGGAGACGGCCCGGCCCGGCTGCTACTCCGGCCCTTCTTGTCGGGCCGCGACTGCCACGGCCTGCATCACGAGAACCCGACCTTTCACTTTGGCGCCCAAGAGCGCGAGGGCCGCGTTCGCTGGCAGCCCTACGACGGCGTGCCTGCGATCGTCGCGGTTTCGAACGGCCGATACGAGCACGCGCCCGACTGGTACCGCCGCTTCCTCTACACCGAAGAGCGTATGCGCGGCCTCGACTGCGAAGAAGACCTCGCGACACCCGGGCGTCTGCACTTCGATCTCGCCAGAGACGAGGCCGTGCTGCTCCTCGCCGCCGAAGGGCAGGAGCAGGCCGTGCTGCCAGCGGGCGGCACGGCCGAGAGCGCCCTCGATCTGTTGCGCGGCTCCGAACGTCGGCGGCGCCGGCGCTTTGCGTCGCCCCTGCACCAGTCCGCATCGGCCTACCTCGCGCGGCGCGGAGCGGGGCATACGCTCATCGCCGGCTATCCCTGGTTTACGGATTGGGGCCGCGACACCTTCATCGCGCTGCGCGGCCTTTGCCTTGCGACCGGCCAGCTCGAGG
>CAYGXT010000086.1:0-9509 GCA_964353695.1 uncultured Myxococcaceae bacterium | reverse complement strand
TTTCCCGCTTCCTCGATCCTAGCCCGAGCCGCGGGCGTGTGGCCAGGCAATGCGTGGGCATCCTTTGGCAACGATGACGCGGGTTCCGTAGACTGGCCCCGCTCCGCATCCATGCGGATCCTCGGATTCCGAGCGCGGCACGAACCGAGTCCGCGCGCCACCTCCCACCCCCTCAGGAGAACAAATGGGCAAGCAGGGCAAGGCCGTAATCTGCCGCGAATGGAACAAGCCGGTGAGCGTCGAGACGGTCAGCATCGAGTCGCCCCGGCGCGGCGAGGTGATGATCAAGGTGGCCGCCTGCGGCGTATGCCACAGCGATCTTTCGGCAACGAACGGCACGATCCCGCTACCGCCGCCGATGGTGCTCGGGCATGAGGCAGCGGGCAACGTCGTCGAGGTGGGCGAGGGCGTTACCGAACTCAAGATAGGCGATGCCGTGGTCGTATCGTGGGTCGCGGTCTGCGGCCGCTGTCCTTATTGCGTCGCCGGACGGTCGGCGCTCTGCGACAACGCGCAGAAGGCGGCCATGACGCTGCCCGACGGAACGCGCCGCCTCAAGGATTCGAAGGGCCTGGAGCTCAACCACTTCGCCGGCGTCGCCGTGATGGCCGAGTACGCCACGCTGCCATGCGAGAACGTGGTCAAGATCGACAAGGACATCCCGCTCGACAAGGCCGCCCTGGTGGGCTGCGCCGTGATGACGGGCGTGGGCGCGGCGATCAACACGGCGAAGGTAGCGCCGGGCTCGACGGTGGCCGTGATCGGGGCCGGCGGCATCGGCCTCAACGTAATCCAGGGCGCGGCGCTCGCCGGTGCGCGCCAGATCATCGCCATCGACCTGGCCGACAAGAAGCTCGAGCTGGCGCAGCAGTTCGGCGCCACGCATTGCGTGAACCCGAGCCGAGACGGCGACGTGGTGGCGAAGGTGATGGCGATGACGGGCGGCGGTGTCGAGTATTCCTTCGAATGCATCGGCCTGGGGACCACCGTCGCGCAGGCCTACGGCATGCTGCGCAAGGGTGGAATGGCCGTGGTCGTCGGCGTCTCGAAGATGGCCGACAACGTGACCCTTGGCACCTTCATGATGCCCTTCCAGGAGAAGATCCTCACCGGCTCCATGTACGGTTCCGCGCGGCCGAGCACGGACTTCCCGAAGCTCCTCGACCTCTACAAGTCGCATCGGCTCAAGCTCGACGAGCTCGTGACCGCCACCTATAAGATCGACGACATCAACCGCGCGTTTGCCGACATGCAGAGTGGCGTGAACGCGCGCGGCGTCATCATCTTCTAGGCCACCGCACGGCATGATCCGACGCCGGCCGGCAGGGAAGGCGCGCGCCGCGCCGCGCCCGCGCCGCAAGCCGTCGCCTGCGGGCACGGCAGCGATCGATCCGAGGCTCCTGCCTCCGCGCTATGGCGTGGTGGACATCGGCTCGAACGCGATCCGGATGCAGGTGCTCGAGGTGCGGGAAGAAGGCGTACCGCACGCCATTCTCGACACCCGCCGCGAGCCGGTGAGACTCGGCCAGGACGTCTTCCTCACGGGCGCGATCCCGGAGGCCGGCGTCGCAAAGGCAGTGGAAGCCCTGCGGAGCTTCCGCACGGCCTGCGACCGCTGGCAGGTGCGCGGCGTACGCGCCGTAGCGACCTCCGCCCTGCGCGAGGCCGCGAACCGCGACGCCATCGTCCGCCGTATCGAGCGGGAGACCGGAATCCGTGTGGAAATCATCTCGGGGACCGAGGAGGCCTACCTCCTCGTCCGCGCCGTCGAGGCCCGCGTCGATCTCGCACAGGGCCGCTCGATGCTCGTGGACGTTGGCGGCGGCAGCGTCGAAGTGACGTTGGTCGAGAGTGGTCAGATCGTCGTGAGCGAATCGTACCGGCTCGGCGCGGTTCGTCTGCTCGAGGCGCTTCGCCGGGACGTTCGTGGCGGTAAGGACGTGGGCTTCCTCGCCCTGCTCGATCAGTACGTGGGCAGCCTCGACCGCCGCATTGCCGACCGGCTGGGCTCCGGAAAAATCGATCGCTTCGTCGCGACGGGCGGCAACATCGAGACGCTCGGAGATCTCGCTGCGCGCGAGACGCCACTCCCCGCCGCCGGCGGCGTGGAGACGATCCCGCGCAAGACGCTTTCGGAGTGGATCCAGCGGCTCGCTCGTCTGTCCTACGCGGAGCGTGTCGAAAAGCTCGGACTCGCGCCAGACCGGGCCGATGTCGTGCTGCCTGCGGCGGTGGTCTACTACCGCCTGGCCGAGGTGGCGCGCGCGGAGAAGCTGCTGATTCCACGGGTCGGACTTCGCGACGGTCTCGTGCGCGAGGTCGTGGCCGGGCATCTCGAGACGGCGCAGGCTGCAGACAGGCGCGGGACGGTGATGGCCGGCGCCACGGAGCTGGCGCGCAAGTACCACGCCGATCTGGCCCACGCCGAGAAGGTTCGCGAGCTGGCGCTCTCGCTCTTCGATCAGACGTCTTCGCTTCACGGTCTCGGCGCCGAGGAGCGAGTGCTGCTCGAGGCGGCGGCGATGCTGCACGACATCGGCGGCTTCGTCTCGGCCACGTCGCACCACAAGCATACGCATTATCTGATCCGGTCGAGCGATCTGGTAGGGCTCTCCGAGTCCGAGCGGGAGATCGTGGCGCTGGCGGCCCGCTACCATCGCCGTAGCCATCCCAAGCGTACACACCCCGAGTTCCAGCAGCGCACGCGCGAGGAGCGTGACCGGGTGAAGAAGATTGCAGCAATCCTGCGTCTGGCGGACGCCCTCGATCGCGAGCATCAGACCAAGGTGGCGAGCGTCGAGGCCAAGATCGGCCAGCGGTACCTCGACCTCGTGCTGACGGCGGCCAACGCCGCCGACGGCGACCTCGCGCTCGAGCACTGGGCCGTGCACCGCAAGGGGTCGCTGTTCGTCGAGGCCTTCGGCCTGCAGCCGCGGGTGGTGACGTGAGCACCGAGCCCGGACCGCTCCCCGACCAGGAGGTCGAGTTCAAGCTGCTGGCGCATGGACGCCTGGTGCCGGCGGAGGTCGAGGCAGCCGCGCGTGCGATTGGCCTCGAAGTCGGAATGGCGCAGAACGTGCGCCAGATCGACCGCTACCTCGACTCGGCAGGTCTCGACCTGCTGCTCCGCGGCGCTGCCCTGCGTGTTCGGGAAGGCGCCGGCGCCGCCAAGCTCTGCTTCAAGGGCAGCGCCTCTTTAGAGGGCCAGGCCCTGCGGCGGCTGGAGGTCGAAGAGGCCATGGCAGTCGGCTCGCCGGATCCGGCGTCCGCCGCGGATCTGCCGCGCAGGCTTCGAGATTTCGTGGAGCCGATGACGCTGATCCGCCCCCTTGCCGAGATCGCACGCCTCGAGAACCGCCGCGTACGCCATACGCTCCTGCACGGGACCTCGGGAGCCCAGGCCGAACTCTGCATCGACCGTGTACGCGTGCTTTCGAGCCGTGGTGTGGTGGGATCCTTCGTCGAGGTAGAGATCGAGGCAAAGAAAGGAGGTGCGGAGGCCTTCGCGCCTCTGGCGACCGCGCTGGTCGAGAAGTTCGGCCTCGAGCACTCGCGGCCGAGCAAGCTCGAGCGTGCGCTGCTCGCCGGCGGGTGTGCGCTGCCGCTCCCGCAGGCGCGGCGATCGGAGCTAAGCCCGCAGATGCCGTTCCGCGAGGCCGCGGCGCGGGTACTCCGAGTCGGCTTCGAGGCATTGCGCGCGGCGGAGCCGATCGCACGCCTTGGCGAGGATGACGAGGGTGTGCATCGCATGCGCGTGGCCACGCGTCGGCTGCGTGCAGCCTTCCGCATCTTCGCCCCGGCCTTCGGTCCGAAGCGCCTCGATACGGCGAAGCGTCTCTTCGGGCAGACCGGCAGGGCGCTCGGGCCAGTTCGCGATCTCGACGTGATGCTGGTGCGTCTGCCGGCGCTCTCCCTCGACCTGCCCGAGCAGCTGGCTGCCGAGCTTCCGCCGCTCCTCGACCTGTTGGTGGCGCTTCGTGAGGAGCAGCGCAGGCTCATGCTGGTGCGGCTGACCTCGCGTTCGCGTTTGCGCGCGATGGAGCGCTTCGAAAACTTCTTGTCGCGGCTGGAGCAGCGCTACGGAATCGGTGCGAGCCCGGGCGCAGGCGCGCGCCATCCGCGGCGGCGTCGCGCCTTTGGAGATCAGCCCACGGGTGAGGTTGCCCTCGAACTCCTGCACGCAGCCGCGCGGCGCGTGTTCAAGAAGGGAGACCGGGTCGGCAAGCACTCGCCTGCGGAAACACTGCACGAGCTGCGCATCGCCGTGAAGCGGCTGCGCTACACGGCTGACGCGCTCGAGGACGTGGCGCCCAGGGATCTCGTGCTCTGGCTCAAACAGACGGCGGCCCTCCAGGATCTCCTCGGCGCCTACAACGATGCGCGGGTGATGGAGGCGCACCTCACGGGCTGGACGGATACGCGTGCCGGCAGGCGTCTGCCGCGCAAGACCCTGCTCGCTGTGGGTGGGCTCCTCGGCGTCCAGGAGCGCCGCGCACGCGAGGCGCGCACGGAGTTCCGAAAGCTGTGGAAGGAATTCTCGCGCGAGAAGTGGCGCCGCCGCCTCCTCCCTGCACCCGAGGAGCCGCCTCCGGCTGCTACTGCACCCGCTTCAGCTGCTCCATGAGTGGAGCCAGCCGCAGGCGCGGCCCTGCAGTGCGATCTCGGCGACGCTTGCCGGGGAGGTGAGGGTCGCTTCGATGCGCATGCAGGGCTCTCCCGCGGCATCCACGCCGATGGCTTGACCAAGAAATTTCCCTGTGTTCCACTCGGCTCGCGGAGGGTTCCATGGCCTTGGTCGACATCGAGACGGGATTGACCGACGAGGACCGCGCGGTTCGCGACACCTGCCATAAGTTCGCCGCCGAGGTGCTCCGCCCCGCGGGCCGCACGCTCGACCGACTTTCCGATCCCGCGCAGGTGATCGCGAAGGATTCCGTCCTCTGGGACGTCGTCGGGCAGTACCACCGGCTTGGTCTCGGGCAGCTCGGGAGCGACGCCAGCCTCGACCCGCTCGCAAAGGCTCGCCTCACCTGCATCGTGAACGAAGAGCTGTCGTGGGGCGACGTCGGGCTCGCGATCACCTGCGGACTCTCGCAGTTCCACGTGCCGTGGATCCAGCAGTGCGCGAGCGACGAGCTGAAGCAGCGCTTCCTCTCGCCGGATCGTCTCACGCTCGCGTGCTGGGCGCTCACCGAGCCCGACCACGGGAGCGATACCGTAACACTGACGGAGCCTCACTTCGCCGATCCGTCACTGCGGGCCAACTGCGTTGCCCGCCAGGACGGAAGCGACTTCGTGATCTGCGGGCAGAAGGCGGCGTGGGTCTCGAACGGCTCGATCGCGGACGTGGCCATCCTCTTCTGCACCCTCGATTCGTCGCAAGGGATGAAGGGCGGCGCCATCTTCGTGGTGCCCATGGATCTTCCGGGTGTGCGGCGGTCGCGTCCTCTCGACAAGCTCGGCCAGCGCTCCCTGAATCAGGGGGAGGTCTTCTTCGATGACGTGAGGGTTCCGGCCTCCTACAAGGTCGTCGGTCCCGAGGCGTATGCCATTGCGCTCGAGATGATGCTCGCCCATGCGAACGCCGCGATGGGGCAGCTCTTCGTCGGTGTCGCGCGGGCCGCCTTCGAGCTCGCGCTCGACTACTCCAAGGAGCGCGTGCAGGGCGGCCGTCCGATCTTCGAGCATCAAAGCGTTCGCGCGCGCCTGTTTCGGATGTTCACGAAGGTCGAGGCGGCCCGCGCACTCGCGCGGCGCGTCTGGTCGTTCACCTCGACGAGTTTTCCGCAGGTGCACTACTCGATCGCGTCGAAGGTCTTCTGCACGAACACAGCCTTCGAGGTCGCGAGCGAAGCGGTGCAAGTCTTCGGCGGCAACGGCCTCAGTCGCGAGTACCCCATCGAGAAGCTCCTGCGCGATGCGCGCGCCTCGATGATCGAGGATGGGTGCAACGAAGTCCTCAGTCTCGTCGGGGCTTCCCGGCTCTGAACGCCCGCCAGTAGCCTGAGGGATGCCCATGCGGGAACGAAGCGAGATGGTGCTCGGCGATCTGATCCGGATGCGCGCCGAGAAGAGCCCCGAGCGGGACGTGCTCACGTTCGAGCGCGAGAGGCTTGCGGGGGGCGCGGACCTCGACGAGATCCGGACCTATGCCGAGCTCGCAACGAACGCGAACCGCATCGCCGCAGCGCTGATTCGTAAGGGCATCGCCCCGGGCGACCGCTTCGCGATCATGCTGCAGAACCATCCCGAGTTCGTGGAGGCGATGATCGCCGCGTCGATCGCCGGTGCGATCTTCGTCCCGATCGACCCGCGTACGAAGGGCGAGAAGCTCGCCTTCATGCTCCGCAATGCGGGCTGCTCGGGCGTCCTCTGCTCGGACGACGCCCTCGGCGAAGTCGAAGGCGTGCGCGGCGCCGCGCCCGGCTTGCGCTGGATCTTCGTCGTCACGTCGGGAGAGACGGCGCCGGACCTGTCTCGGAATGCCGGGACCGAGCCCCTGCGCGCTGCACTCGAGACGAGCGCCGAGACGATCGACGTCCGCGCGGACGGCCCGATGGCGCCACTCCAGATCATGTACACGTCGGGAACGACGGGAGATCCGAAGGGCATCGTCGGCTACAACTTCCGCTTCTGCGCCTCGCAGATGCTCGCCGGGATGTTCGGCTACCAGGCCGACGAGCGCCCCTATACGGGCCTCTCCTTCACCCATGGCAATGCCCAGGCGGTGACGCTCGCGCCAGTTCTTTTTCATGGATACCGTGGAATTTTCAGCCGCCGCTTCACGAAAAGCCGACTCTGGGACGTATGCCGCCGCCACGGCGTCACCAGCTTCTCGCTGGTCGGCGGGATGGCGACCGCGATCTACAGCGAGCCGCCCCGCCCCGACGACGCCGACAACCCGGTGCGGATGGTCGTGAGCGGGGGGATGCCGTCTGCCATCTGGGAGGCCTTCGAGAAGCGCTTCGATCTGAAGATCTGCGAGTTCTACGGCGCGATGGACGGCGGCGGGATGGCCTGGAAGCCCGCGGGAGTTGGCCCCGTCGGCTCGTTTGGCAAGCCGATGCCCGGAATCGAGATGAAGATTCTCGACGACGAAGGCGGCGAGTGCCCGCCGCTCGTGCTGGGCGAGATCTGCGTACGCCCCGTGGGCGGCGAGGCGAGCGTCGAGTATTTCGGCAATCCCGAGGCCTCGAAGAAGAAGATCCAGAAGGGATGGAACCGCAGCGGTGACGTGGGCTGGCACGATGAAGAAGGCTGGCTCTTCTTCGGCTACCGCGCGGGCGGCGGTATTCGCAGGAACGGAGACTTCATACTCCCGGGCTACGTCGAGAAGGTCATCGCAGAAATTGTCGGCGTCACCGACGTCTACGTCTACGGCGTGCCCGCGGCGTCGGGCGCGCCGGGAGAGAAGGACGTCGTTGCTGCGGTCGTCTTTGCCGAGGGTACGCCTCGCGACGTCGCGGAAATATTTCGAGCCTGTCGCGTCAGGCTCGAGGCCAACTTCGTGCCGTCCTGGATCCAGGTGGTCGACGAGATCCCGAAGACCGCCTCCGAGAAGCCACAGGAGCGGCTTCTCCTGGCACGATTCTCTCCGGCCGCCGGCAACGTCTTCGCCGACCCGGGGACGTCCAGCGCCTGATCAAAGCCCTTCGCGGTGATCGCGGACCACGCGCAGCATGCGCCCGAGTACGCGCGCGACGGCAGGGGCAGTGGCTACGGCCGGATCGCCTGCGCCCCGGTCGGGGCTGAGGTCCTGATGCTCGACGAATCGCATCACCAGCTGCTGGAACTCTTGCTGCTCGAGGCTGTGGCGGCCGCGCATGAGCCGCGCCGTCGCGTAGTCGATGCCGTCTCCCGTGATGCGCTCGGCCCGGTTGATCAGCGCTGAGCGTGCGGCGATCTGCGAGAGAAGCTCGGGAACGTCGCAGCCCGCATGGCGGACCGTGGCGTTGACGAGAGCCAGGTAAGCAAGGCCGAGCTCTCGCGCCTTGCGCCGCCGCTGCTCTGTCACGCGCCGGTCACGGCGTGATGCGTAACGGGAGAGAGCGATCGAGAGAATCTCGTGTGGCGCTGCGCCCGCCTGGCCTTGCAGCAGCCGCAGCGGAAGCTCCCGCAAGAGGTCGCGGGTGCAGTAGATTGCGTTCCACGAGAGGCCATCCGCCACCCGCACCCGCCCGCGCGAGGATCGTGCGCGTTCGAACCAGGAGTGAATCCGGCGGAAGCGTTGCACGCATTCTGGATCGCTTTGGAGCACACGTGCCGCAAGGCCCGGCTCGAGGCCGACCCGATGGAGCAGGAGCCGATTGCTCGTACGCTCGAACTCGTCGTCGAAGAGCGCGAGGATGGGATCGTTGCGAAAGCTCCCGAGAGGGAGTTTCTTTCCCGTCAGCAGGAAGTCCCGGATCTGGGCGAAGTTCTGGATGATGTGCCGGGCCTTGCGGCGCTGCTCCGGAAGGCTCGTGGACATGCGGCCCACATCCTCGAAGCGATACTCGCGGTGGTAGAGCCCGAACTGCCGCACCGAGCCGTAGTCGATGATGGCGCCGTCGGCGAGGATGTTGTCGCCATCCCAGTCGAGCCAGCAGAAGACGTACTCGCTCTCGAAGAGCGCCGCGGTACGTGCAAAGGTCCGTGCCGTTTGCGCCGCAAAGAAGCGAAGCTTCCGCGCGCGACCTTCGATTGCCGGCCAGTCTTTGTTCACAATCTGTCTCTCGATGAAGAGAGAGACGCAGGCTTCGAGCGCTTCGCGGTTGCCCTGCTTGAGATGAGCAAAAAAATGCGACGGTCGCAGCAGGTTGCGCGCCGCGCGCACGTTGATGGCGAGACCGCCCGGAAACTCGATCACCGCCAGCACGCGTTCGGTCGGGATGCCGTTGCGGTGGAAGGTCTCGCTCATGAGCAGCGTCGAGAGGCCTTCAGCGAGTGCTGCCGTGCCGCAGCCATAGCTCGCATAGCGGTTGCCCGTCTTGAAGAAGCGCTTCTCCGTGGCCGTCGCCGGGCAGAGCCTGGTCACGCCCGTGCCCTGGCTCGAGATGTCCCAGGTGATGCCCCGGTGGCTGACGCTGCCGTTCCACACGCTGCGGCCGTCACCAGAGGTGCGCCCGCAGCGATCCGGGTGCTGGAGCTGCAGGTAGCGCGTCGCCATGTAGGTGCCGGGTAGACGATCGCGCGCCGGCACGGGCGTTCTGCGCTCGAGATCCCACTCGTTGATGATCGTGAGGCTGAAGCTGTCGAGGATGGCCCGCGAGAGCGCATGCGTAAGCAGGTCCGGATGATCGAGCGGCACGAGCCCCATCGCACGCGCGAGAGAAAAGTTGAAGAAGGCAACGCGCCCACCGCGGCGTCGTCGCGCGCTGTAGCCCACGTACGCAGCCGGTGCGGCGTGCTGGAGCGCATGCTTGCCGTCGAGCGCGCGCAGGCGCGCGAACGGATCCTCGATGGGCTCTCTGCGGCGGACCTGTCGCGCCACGGTGTCTCCCCGCGGGTGAATCGTCCAGCGGGGGGGC
>CAYGXT010000085.1:0-9524 GCA_964353695.1 uncultured Myxococcaceae bacterium | reverse complement strand
CTCGACCTCGGCCGGGATCAGGTGCCGCGCCATCTGATAGCAGTGGAAACCGTGATCGAAGGTGGTCGGTCCGCCGCCGCAGTGCTCCCGGCTCATTCGCCACGCCTGGGAGGACGCCTCGACCCGCCAGCCGTCGGTCAGACGTCCCGCGGCGGTCTTCAGTCGGATCGAGATCGGCGTGCCGATGGCGCCGGCGTCGATCAGCTCCTTCGCCTTCCGGTGCGGCGGGTAGTGCATGAAGTTCTCGAACACGCGCAGCACGCGGCCCGTTCGCGCAGCCGCAGCGATGACGGCGTCGAGCTCGGCCAGTGTGCGCGTGGGAGGTTTCTGCAGCGAGACGTGCTTGCCGGCTTCGAGGGCAGCCACGGCCTGCTCCGCGTGCAGATGGTGCGGCGTGAGGATGTCTACCGCGTCTACCTCCGGGTCCGCGAGCAGGCGCTCGAGCTCCGTGTAGACCCGAGGCGCGCCCCAAGCGCGCGCACGCTCACCGGCGCGCACAGCGTCCAAGTCGCAGACGGCCACGACGCGGCAGCGTGGATGAGCGAGATAGCCAAGAACCTGAAGGTCGGCGATACGACCGCAGCCGACGATTCCCACGCGGAGCTCTTCGCGCATCCGGCTTCCCTCCCGCTGGGCAGCATCCCGTCCCTGCAGCCCCCTGTCCACGGCCCAGGGCAGAAAGGCGCGCGGTCTCGGTCCAGGCCATCCTCAAGGGGCGCCCCGCGGGGCGGAAGGTCATAGGCAGGCTGGGAGCCACGTCACCCGGACGCCCTTCCTAGCCACTCTAAGAGTGAGGGGAGCCAGCATGGGAAGGGGTCCTCGGGAGGGAAGACGATCCTGCCGATGGATAGGCCGTGTCTTTTATACCACATTTTTTTATCTGCACCGATAGGCAGCTTGAAAAATATGCGCCAGACCCTAAGAAATAGCTGGCGTGGGAGATCGATCTGCCTCAGTCTACGAGGCTGCTCGAACCCCCCCTGGAACAACGAGCAGCCCTTGGCCTTCAAGGGGTCGTCCTCGCCGAACTCCACCGGTTGCGGACGTTCTAGCTGGATCGCCCACCAGCGGTTGGAGAGTCTGGCGCAGAACGCACGAAGCGTGCGGCGCGTTGTGTCATGACTGAAACCGGAACCCCTCGGGCGGTATCCGAGACGATGAACGGAACCGCACCAAGGGCGGAGAGGTGAGGCTGTGAAATTCGAAGACCAGTTCGAAACTGCTGCGAACGGCGACAGCGTGCGGTCCCCGCTTGGCGCAACGCCGGTGGTCGCGGCCGAGGAGCTGGATCCGGGGCGTGAGCGGCGTCCGCTCGAGTCGTATTTCCAGGAGATCGGCGGAACCCGCACGCTGCGCCGCGAAGAGGAAGTCCTCCTCGCGAAGGAGCTCGAGGCCGCAACGGCAGAGCTGCGGGCTGCGCTGTATGCGATCCCCAGCTCCTCGCGGCATGTCGTGGCCCGCTGGGACGCGCTGCGCGCGCTCTCGCACACGGGTGCCAAGCTCTCGGAGTCGGTGGGCGACGAGGAGACCGGGGAGATCGCAGCGCGTGTCGAACGCGCAGTGGGTCGCCTGCGCAAGCTCCTCGTAGCGCGCGAGAAGGCCCTCGCCTCCGGCGACCCGGCCGCGCTGCGGCGAACCGACAACAAGGTCTCACTGGAGATGCACAACGCGCAGCTCTCGCTGGCCCTGCTGGCAGAGCTCCGCGAGCGCATGATCGTGCTCGCTCGCGAGACCCGGAAGCTCCGCAAGGGCACCCGGCGACTCCGAGAGATCGAGCTCGAGGCGGGCGTCACCAAGGAGCGGCTGGTCTCGCTTGCCGATGCCGTCGAGTCCGCGCACGAGCGGATGACGCTGGTGAAAAACCGCTTCATCGAGCACAACCTGAAGCTGGTGGTGGCCATCGCCAAGGACTACCGAAACCTCGGCCTGTCCTTCCCGGATCTCATTCAGGAGGGGAACCTGGGTCTGATTCGGGCGGTCGAGAAGTTCGACCACCGCCGCGGCTTCAAGTTCTCGACCTACGCCGTCTGGTGGATCCGCCAGGCACTGGTGCGAGCGATCCAGAATCACTCGCGGACGATCCGCCTGCCCTCCCATGTGCATGACCGGCTGCAGCGCAGCCAGCGAGTACGAGCGGAGCTGACGGGCAAGCTCGGGCGCGATCCCTCGGCGGCGGAGCTGGCGCCGGCGCTCGGCACGGACATCGAGTCGCTGGAGGCCCTCGACCGGCTCTCGCGCGAGGCCATCTCGCTCGAGTCGTCGGTGGCGGGCACCGAGAAGCGCCTCGAGGACTTCGTGGCCGACTCGGCCGCGAGCGTGCCGGACGGTGGCATCGACAGCGAGCGCATGCGCGCGGGCGTGGGGGCCCTGGTGGGTACCCTCACGCAGCGCGAGCAGCATATCCTGCGCCTGCGCTACGGCCTCGGTGGCGAGGAGGAGCACACCCTCGAGCAGATCGGCCAGGACCTCGGCCTCTCGCGCGAGCGGGTGCGCCAGCTCGAGGCCCGGGCCCTCAAGAAGCTGCGCGAGACCGCCCCGGCGCGGAGCCTGCAACCGATCCTGGAGCCCTGATCCGTTCTCGCCCACGGCGCGAACGGATCAGACGGCCACGGCGAGCAGGCCGCTCTCGAGGAGCGTGACAAGGGCTGTCTCGATCTCTGCGTCGCTGGAAGGGAGCCGGTCGAGGATCCTCCGCAGCGTTACGCCGTTCGACGCCAGCTCGAACACGTCGGCTTCGAGCCCCTCGAGAAGACCCGCGACCGCGCTCGATAGCCCGCCGACGGCCCTGAAACGCGTCGCGGGCTCGAGACCCTCGGCACGGCCTCGAACCGGGCTCTCGTTCGTGCGAAGTGCCGCGCGGATCGCAGCCTCCATCGCCATCGGTGCATCTCGCTGCGACAGCGGATCGAGCTCGGAGTGGAACTCGAGAAATCCCTCTTGCCAGGCGAGGATCCGGGCGAGAGCCTTGAGGCCTCGCACGGGGCCGAGACTTGCCGCGAGCATCTGATTTGCCTCGAAGAGGATCGTGCCCTCCTCGATGCCGCTCACCACGGTGATGGTACCGCGCGGCGAGTGCGTCGTGACGGCCCGAAGCGACGCCTCGACCCCTCCCTCCGTGAACCGCTCGTGCGTCCCGGCTCGCTGGCGCTCGTCATGCAGCCGACGCAGCTCTTCGACGAAGCTCTCGACCTCGGCCTGGCGCTCCCCCGGACGCATCCGCACCGCCACCGCAGACACGACGCCGTGTCCCTCCAGGTGACGCACGATCGTTCCCGCAACCTGCAGCGGCAGGCCGGCGGCCGGGTGCGCGATCGAAAGCGCGACGTTGCAGCCAACGGGAAGCTCCTCTCCCTCGATGGAGAGGAGCAGCCCCGAGCGGCTGAGATCCCGGCTACGCGCCGTGCGCCACTCGGCCCCCGGTCGCCGAATCAGCACGATCACGCGCGTGCACGAACGGTCGGCCCGCACCTGGTACGTACGCTCGTTCGGATCGTCGCCTCGAGGATCGACGACCGCAGGGGATCGCTCGTCAGAGCCGGTTTCGCACCAGTCGTCGAACTCGTCGGGAGCCGGATCCAGCGTGAGATCCCCGAGCTCGCCGACTTCGAAAGCGCCGGCGTCTCCCGGCGCGACCACGTCCTGCTCCGCGCCGAGATCGAGCTCCTCTGCCTTCTTCAAGATTACGTCGAGCTGCTCGCGAAGCACTGGCGTCGCATCGAGGAGCTGTACCGATACGCCTGCGAGAGGCTGACAGTGTACGATCTCGGCGCGCAGCCGGAGCATCTCTCCCGCGAAGGGCGCCTCCAGCAATACTTCGACCGGCTCGAGGAGCTCGAAGCCCTCGCGCGTAGCGATGAACGCACCCCCCTTGGTCAGGTTTCGTTCGTACTCACGCCGGAACTCGGCAGGGCTCTCGAAGACCAGATGCAGCTGGCGTGCGGCGCCGGGGAGGGAGACGGCTTCTTGCACGGGAGCCTCAGCGGCCATCGATCAGCTCGCCCGAGCCAGCGCCGGGGGCCAGCGGATCGCTCCCGCGTTGCACGGCGTACGAGGGCTCGCTCCCACCGGATGCGTCGTCTCCCGCTGCGTCAGGAACGGCGGGAAGACTCACGTAGAACGTGCTGCCACTTCCCGGAGAGCTCTCCACCCAGATCTTGCCAGTGTGCGCCGTGACGATCTCCTTCGTCAACGCCAGGCCCAGGCCGGTGCCACCGATGCTGCGTGTCTCGGCGTTGTTCACGCGATAGAACTTCTGGAAGAGCCCCTCCATCGCGCTCTCAGAAATCCCGATCCCCTCGTCCGTCACCCAGAGCAGCACTCCTTCGGGCTCGTTCCTGGCCCCGAGCGTGATCGTTCCACCGTGAGGCGAGAACTTGACCGCGTTGCCCACGAGATTGGTCAGAGCCCGCCGGATCTGGGCCGCGTCACAGGACACGAGCGTCAGAGCGGGATCGAGGTCGAGGCGGAACTCGTGGACACCGTCCTCGCGCTGGAAGAGCAGCTCGACCTCACGGAGCATCGTCCGCACGTCGATGCGATCGAAACTATGCGTGACATGCCCGCTCTCGATTCGCTTGAGATCGAGGAAGTCGTTCACGAGCTGCGTCAGGCGCACGGCCTCGTTACGAATGACGCCCAGGAATTTCTGCCGTCGTGCGGGCGAAAATTCCTTCTCGAGCATGAGCTCAGCGAAGCCCCGGAGGCTCGTGAGCGGCGTTCTCAGCTCGTGACTCACCGTCGCGATCAGCTCTTCACGGAGCCGCTCGACCTCCATTCGCTCCGTGATGTCGCGCAGGTACAACGTGAAGGCCCGCTCCGATCCGACCTGCATCGAAACCACTGCGAGCTCGGCCGGAAACTCGGTTCCGTCCCTCCGGAACCCCCGGGTCTCGATCCGCCGCCCGAGCATCGGCTCTCCCTCGCCACCCAGGAGCATCCCGAGATCGTCGGAATCGGCGCCCTCTTGCGGGTCAGGAACGATCAGCTCGTGGAGAGGCCTTCCGATCAAATCGAGGCGCGGGTGCCCGAAGGTCTTCTCGGCGGCCGGATTGAGCTCCACGATGAAACCCCGTTCGTCCGTCGTGATGATGCAGTCGAGAGCCGCCTCGAGGATCGCCGCCTTGCGCGCCTCGCTCGTTTCGAGCTCTTTCAGGGCCCGCTGCCGCATGAAAGCGCTCGCCATGATCTCGGCGACGATGCGCAGGAGCCCGATGATCTCGTCCGACCAGGCCCGCGTTTCGCAGAGCGTGGCCAGGGAGAGAGCGCCCAGCAGCTGGTCGCCATGAGCGATGGGCACGACGATCAGGCTTCGCACCGACCGCTCCTCGAGGAAGATCTTGTCTGCCGCCGCCTGCGGGGGGAGGTCACCGACATCCGGCACGTGCACCGCCTCGAGTGCGGTGATCCGGCGCACGATCCACGGCGTTCCCTGCTTCAGTCCGTCGTCCTCGAGAGCGCGTATCGCCTGTGTCGGCGGGACGCCCTCGGCGAGCCACTCGCACGTGGGGCACATGGATCCCGCTGCGTCGAAGCTCATGACCGCGCCATGCTCTGCGCCGATCAGTCGCGCAATCGCCTCCATCGCCCGCCCGATGCCCTGATCCATCTCCGCCGGCGGCAGCCTCACGAGCTCCGCGGCGATCGTCGTGACGAGGTGCTCCAGCGAACGGCGCGCGACGAGCAGCTCTCGCTCCCGCCTGCGATCCTCGACGTCGCGCAGGGTGATGACGCTCGCCAGATGTCCGTCGATCTCGACCGTTCCGGTGCTGACCTCGACAGCCAGCGACGTCCCGTCGGGCCGTGCGATGGTCGCTTCGAACGGCTTGCCGACCACCTGCGGCGCCGCCGGCGCCGATCCGGACTCCCGGCTGAAGAGCTCGGAGAGGGTGTGCCCCACGATCTCCGTGGCGGAGCGACCGAGCATCTGGAGGGCCGCGCGGTTGGTGTCGACGATCTGGCCCGACTCGTGAATCACGACGCCCTCGGACGACGACTCGGCGAGCGGTCGCAGGTGCTCCTGCTCGCGGCGCAGCGCGGCAAGCGAGCCCTCGAGTCCGGCCCGCATCTCCTCGTCCGCGAGCGTCGTCTCTCCGAGCCGCCGATAGGCCCGAAGACGGGTCTCGTGGATCATGCCACCGAGTGCGAATGCGACCCACAGCATCGCGGACGCTGCTCCCCACTCACTCGATGGCAGCGTCCACACAGCCGTGGCAGCCAGGGACGCGGCGGCGCCCGAGAACGTCACGCTGAGCCAGCGGCGTGATAGAAAGAGCCAGGCGCAGGCAACGGGGATCACGCAAGAGCCCGCGATCGCGCGCGCGTCATGGGTCGTGCCCAGGTAGAGACAGGCGTTCCCGACCGCCAGCGCTGCGAGAGCTGCGGCGACGGGCTGGGCTGCCCGGAGCGGGGCACGCCCGAGGGCCAGGCGCCCGATGAGGAGGGCCAATGCCGAACCCGTTGCAGCTGCGACGAGAACCCCAAAAAGAGGTTCCACCTGAAGCCAGCCGTACGTCAGGGCCAGGATCGTGAAGCAGCCTGTGAGGACGCCTACTGCTGGCCCGAGATGCTCGCGGCAGACACCGTCGAGGAAAGCTTGAAGTCGCTTCTCAGCTGCTGTGGCGCTCATGGATCGCGCCCAACTCTGCGTGGATCTCCCGAAACGCCGCCATCAGCGCGGGATCGAAGTGGCTCGGACGCGTACGCTCGTTGCCACCCAGTATGAGCTTGCACGCGCTCTCGTGATCAAGAGCCCTTTTGTAGTGGCGGGCACTGCGAAGCGCGTCGTAGCAATCGGCGAGCATGACGACCCGACCCTCGATCGGCGTCTCCTCGCCTCGCAAGCCTCTCGGGTAGCCACTTCCATCCCAACGCTCATGATGCGTCAGCGCGATCGTCCGCGCCGTTTCGATCAGGAGCGAGGTCGAGCCCGTCAGAAGGCTCGCCCCGATCTCGGGATGACACCGCATGATGCTCCACTCTTCTTCGTCGAGATAGCCGGGCTTCGTGAGGATTGCATCGGGGATTCCGATCTTCCCGACGTCGTGCAGCGGCGCTGCTCTTCCGATCCTTTCTGCCAGCTCTTTGGACAAACCAATGCGTAGCGCCAGCACACGCGAATAGTCCGCCATGCGCTCCAAGTGGGCGCCGGTCTCCGCATCCTTGCACTCGGCAGCGAGCGTAAGTCTCATCAGCGTGTCGATGTGAGCGGCTTCGAGCTGGACCGACTTGTCTCGCTCGCGTTCCAGCAGACGGCGGAGGTCGTGTGCGTAGCGGGCAAGTTGTGCGTGCGCCGCCGCGAGGCTGTCCTGCGGGTTCCCGTCGTCGGCCTGCACCTCGTCGCATGCCTCGCTCAACCGAGGATGGCCTCGACCGTCTCGAGGAACTCGAGCGGGCTGAACGGCTTCACCAGATACGCATTCACCCCGGCCGCGAGGCCTTGCTCCCGGTCGTGCGTCCGCCCGCGTGCGGTGAGCAGGATGATCGGAGTGCCTTGCGTCGTCGGCTCTGCGCGCAGCCGTCGCACGAGATCGATCCCGCTCATCCCAGGCATCATCCAATCGAGGACGATCAGGTCGGGGAGGTGTTTCTGCGCCATCTCGTAGGCGAGGTTGCCGTCGGAAGCCTCGAGGATGATGTAGTCGGGCTCCTCCAGCGTGGTGCGGAGCAGGAGGCGCAGGTTCTCCTCGTCATCGGCCAGCAGGATCGTCTTCACCACGGTCTCCGCAGCGCGCGTTCGAAGCAGCGCCGAAACTCGATTCTGATGCGATCGAGTTGCGATTCGATCGTCCGGTCGCCGTCTGGAGTTGAGGCAAGCCTCGCTCCGCAGCGACGCGGGTCGGGTGTTCACCCGGCTCGAGAAGGAGATGCTTCTTTTCGAGCGAGACCCCCGGGGGCAGCGCCCGGAACGGCCCTCGGCTCCCTACCGCCGCGGCGTGCCGCGGTCCACTCGCCCAGCTGCTCGAAGATCACCCACGTCGCCGGCACCACGAAGAAGGTCAGCACGGTTGCGAACGCCATGCCTCCGACGACCGCCACGCCGAGAGGTGCGCGTGCCTCACCGCCGGCGCCGTGGCCGAGGGCGATCGGGAGGATGCCCATGACGGTCGAGACGGCGGTCATCAGGATCGGCCGGAAGCGGGTGCGCGAGGCCTCGAGCGCAGCCTCCATGACGCCGAGCCCGCGGTCTCGGAGCTGGTTCGCGAACTCGACGATCAGGATCGAGTTCTTGCTGATGAGGCCGATCAGCATCACGAGGCCGATCTGGCTGAAGATGTTGAGAGTGTCGCCGAGCGCGCGCAGGGCCACCAGCGCACCGGTGAAGGAGAGCGCGACCGCCACGAGGATCGTCACCGGGTGCAGGAAGCTCTCGAACTGCGCCGCCAGCACCAGGTAGATGATCACGACCGCGAAGGCGTAGGCGAAGATCAGGGAGCTTCCAGCCTCGAAGAATTGCTCCGATTCTCCGGAGAAGGTCACGCGATAGCCGCCCTCCTGCGGGAGAACTTCGCCAGCCACTTCTTTGATCCGGGCCAGCGCCGGGCCGAGGGACGTGCCCTCAGCGAGGCTCGCCGTAATGCTGGCGCTGCGCTGGCGATCGAAGTGCGGAATGCCGCGTGCGGCGACCCCCTGCTCCATGCTCACGACCGAGGCCAGAGGGAGCAGCGCTCCGGTACGTCCGCGAACGTAGAGACCGAGAACGTCGCGGGGGTTCGAGCGCTCGGGCCTCTCGAGCTGCGCCATCACCTTGTAGGTCTCACCGCCGAGCTTGAACTGCGAGAGGTCGAGCCCGCCGAGCATGATCTGCAGCGTCGTCGCCACGTCGCGCACGGAGACGCCGAGGTCGCTGGCACGGTTCCGATCGACGTGCACCTCGAGCTGCGGCTTGTTGAGCAGCAAGTCGCTGCGCACGTTGAAAAAGCCCGGGAGCTGCCGCGCACGCAGCGCGATCTCATCGGCAAAGCCGGCAAGCGGGCCGACCTCGGGCCCCTGGATCACGACCGAGATCGGCGAGCCGAAGCCCGTGCCCAGACCCGACGGGTTGATGGCGAAGGCCTGGATCCCCGGCACGTCCCCCAGGCGCTCGCTCAGCTCGGCCACGACCTGCTGCTGGGAACGCTTGCGCTCCTCCCATGGCCGCAGCGTCATGAAGATGGCGCCCTCGCTCACCAGGCCCGGCGTCCCGATGCCAAGCGCCACCACCGAGAAGGCCCTCTCGACCTCGGGCGTTGAGAGGATGATCTCTTCCGCCATGCGCTGGTAGCGATCCGTATAGCGGATCGTGCTGCCCTCGGGAGCACGCGTGAAGACGAGAGCGTTGCCCCGGTCGGCCGTGGGAACGAGCTCCTGGGGGATGCGCTGGTAGAGCCAGAGGCCGAGGCCGAACCAGACTACCCCGAAGGCCACGGCCCAAGGACTTCGCAGCAGCGTCGGCCGCAGGCCGCGCGCGTAGCCCGCGGCCAGCGCGTCGAAGCCGCTCGCGAGCCAAGCCTTCACGCCATGCTCCGCCTGGGAGTGGCGAAGCACCC
>CAYGXT010000084.1:0-9543 GCA_964353695.1 uncultured Myxococcaceae bacterium | reverse complement strand
CTGACCAGCACGACCCCGCCGCCAGCGGCTACTTCGCCACGATCTCCGATTCGACCATCAAATCCAGCACGTAGATGGTCGCGGGGCCGTCTGGGGGCGATGACGGGCGCGTGAAGCGCTTGACGCGCAGCACGTTGCGCTCGCCCTCCACGTGGGTGAAGCCGTCGATGCTCTCGTAGAGAGGCCGCCATTCTCCGGGCACGCCGACCCGCAGGCCCTGTGCGTCGAACTTGCGTTCGCGGGCCTGGAGGCAGCGCGTGTTGCCGGTCACCGGGTGCTTGCACTCGACATCCCGGGCGGCGATCTCGAGAAAGATGATGGTCGGCGCACCATACAGGCTCTCGGGCGTCGCCTCACCCGTGAAGACCAGCGTCTCGCCCGACGCGGCGACCAGGTGCAGCCGCGGGCCTCCACTGCTGTCGACGTCGATCTGCAGCGGTCTCGCCAAAAGACCTGCGATCAGCGTATCGACTGCCATCAACCTGGGCTCGCAGGCCATGTTGGTCGATGCAGTTTGACCCACGTCCAGTCGTCCGGCGGCGTCGATCCGGAAGCCGCCAAAGATCCTGTTGCAGCCGCCTTCGAGATTGAGTCTGCTATCCGAGAAGCTCAGCACCAACGGTCGTTGGTCACTGAATGACAGGGCTTCGATCGGACGATTGCGACTGTCTACAGCCGATGCCAGGCTCCAGCGATGAGCCTCCAGCGTTTGCACCAGGCTCGCGCCGGCGTGGTCTGGCACGCGCGTCAACACGTAGGCGGGCGGCGAAGCCCCCGGCGCTGCCCCGCGTTCCAGTGGCGCAAGGGAGCCTTCGCGCACCCAGTACTGCTGCTCGCCGCCACGTCCGTCGAGCGAAATCGCGTTGCCGCTGGCCTGCCACGCAAAGGTCCCATCGACGGTAGTCGGTGGCGCGGGGCGTTCCAGGTAACTCGACACGAGCACGTAGGTGCCGTCGCGGTTGAGTGTCAGGCTCGTCTTGATGCCAGGACAATCGGCGCAGACCGCGATGCCTTCGTAGGTCCCCGCCCAGTCGAGCGAATTCTGGCTCGTGTGGGCATCGGGGCGCGTTGCGGTGGGTGTTGCTGCCGGCGCGACACGCTCGGGCAACTGGGCGCAGGCGGACAAAGCCAGGATGAGGGCTGCCGAACCAAGCTCAATTTTCATGACGTGATTGCCTTCTGCATGCTTGAGGTAAAGAGTAACCGGGTTTCACAAGGCGCTTGGAAAATCGAGTGCATCGGTTGCCACATGCGACCACGCTCGCCGCCATCAGACCGACCGGTCGAAGTACGCTCGCGTCTTGAATACCGTGGCCGGGAAGCCTGCGCCATCCAGCGCCAGACGTGTAGGAAGAACGCGCGGGTGTTCCCCTCCTACGTCCGATAAGCATCTGGAACCACGCGCGGCCAGCGTGACGGTGGGAGCGGGAGTGCCTGAGACCGCACCCGTGTGGCGCGCATCCTCCCAGCGCCTCCTGCCGCACGCCTACGAGGCGCGCCCCAAGGGCGCCTACGACCTCTACCCCGCCCACGACGTGGGGCCCGGGAGGATCCGGCGGGGTATGCAGCCCTGGCGGACCTGCTCAGGGACCAGCCGATCGTCGTGGTCGATGGTCACCCGGGTGTCCTCTGGGAGACGTTCCGCGACCCACTGTCCCAGGCGATGCGCAGCGCTGGCCTGCGCCCGCACTTCATCGATCTGGCAAGTTTCCCGCGGGAGAGTCTGCCTTCCCCTCCAATGACGGTGTGATTTTTTGCTGGAAGCTGCGGGTAGGCGCCTGACTGATCTGCGCGAGGCCCCACTCCACGAGCATGTCGAGCAACTTGAAGCCGGTGACAAAGACGAGGGCAGCGCCGACGTCGAGGGACTTCGGGCGCCAATCTCCAAGGATGATGTTCGCTCACAACGGCATGCAACAGACGACGCTGCGCGCCGCCGCGGATGCCGAGCGGTAGGCCGATCATGCCTGCTGGGTCGACTCCGTCCCGAGATGCTCGGTGGCGCACGACGCCGTGGCAATGCGTGGTCCACCTCCCGTAACGTGCCTGCGTGCCTACGATCTTGAGGTCTGGCTCGTATCGCTTCCTCTTCTATGCTGGCGACCATGGGAGCCACCCCACGTCCACGTAGAGCGTGATGACAACGTCGCGAAGTTCTGGCTCGACCCTGTGCGGTTGCAGTGGAGCGGCGGGTTTCGGCGGGCCGAGATCCGCCGCATTCAGCGGCTCGTCGAGCGGAACGGCGAGCGTCTACTGAGGAGTTGGAATGACTACTTCAACGACTGAGCCCCAAGAGGCGCGCGCGGTAGACGTCAGCGTGACCGACGAGGAACTTTCCGTCGACCTCGCGGATGGCCGAACTGTCGTGGTTCCCCTGGCCTGGTACCCACGGCTCGTCCACGGCACGCGACGGGAGCGCGGACGATGGCGCCTGATCGGTCGTGGAGTGGGTATCCACTGGCCTGATCTGGACGAGGACATCAGTATCGACGGTCTACTGGCTGGACGCCCGTCGGGTGAGAGCCAGCGTTCCCTGAAGCGGTGGTTGGAGGCCCGCCAGCCGACCCGGCCCAACATCAAGCGCATGCAGCCGACGCGCAAGAAGGTTGCGGGCGGCTGATGCGCTCGCCGTTGAACAAACCGCGCAGAGCGCGCGGGGACGTTGATATCGTTAGTTCTTAGCAGAGTAGTTCCACCCTGCTCGATCACGACCCGGTCCCGGGCGTGCCCGCCATGCTCGCGTCCCCGGGTCGATCGCTGGCCCGACGCCCGCCGCCAGCAGCTGCTCGGCTGCGACCACTACCAAGTCGCGGGATCGCTCTCTTGAACCGGATCGCGCGATGCGTGTCACCAATGAGGTTCTCACAACATCCCCGGACCAAACTCACAAACGGGGGCTCGCCACCAGTGGCGCGTCGGCCTCGGCGAGAACGCCGCCGCTCCGGGCTCGTCCTCGTGGGGCATCGCGGTGGAGGGGCATGGCACTTCCCTTCGCATCGCTTCGATCGTCGCGAAGCACGAGCCGCCCCGTATGCGGACAGCACGCTGGGGCATGCAACAATCCAGTATGGTTAACAGAGAGGGCAAGACCGATGAAGACCGCCGACGAATCCATGACGAGCAAGGAGTACGAGAAGGCGTTACGCACCCTACAGGTCGAGCTGTGCGCGCTGCAGGCCTGGGTGATGCTCAAGGGCCTGCGCGTGATCGTGGTCTTCGAGGGGCGCGACGCCGCGGGCAAAGGCGGCACGATCAAGGCGATCACCGAGCGTGTCAGCCCGCGCGTGTTCCGCGTGGTGGCGCTACCGGCGCCGTCCGACCGCGAGAAATCACAGCTCTACATGCAGCGCTACCTCGAGCACGCCCCGGCTGCCGGCGAAGTCGTGATCTTCGACCGCAGCTGGTACAACCGGGCCGGAGTCGAACACGTGCTGGGCTTCTGCTCGAAGGCGCAGCATCAGCGCTTCCTCGAAGTCTGCCCCGAGTTCGAGAGGTACATCGTCGACGACGGCATCCTGCTGATCAAGTTCTGGCTGGAGGTGAGCGACGAGGAGCAGAAGCGCCGCTTCGAGGCCCGCATCGAGGACCCGCTGCGCCAGTGGAAGCTGAGCCCGACGGACCTATGCTCGCGGAGCAAATGGTTCGAGTACTCGCGCGCCCGCGACGTCATGCTCGAGGCCACGGACACGGAATGTGCGCCTTGGTACATCGTCCCGTCGGATGACAAGCGGCGCGCCCGCCTCAACTGCATCAGCCACCTGCTCAGCCTGATCCCCTACCAGAAGCTGCCGCGGAATGCGGTGAAGCTCCCCAAGCGATCGAAGCGGGGCGCCTACGACGATCGGGCGACGCTCGAGGGTCGGCGTTTCGTGCCGGCAAAGCACTAGCTCGACGGACGCGCGGCACGGGCGCGCTGCGCCCCACTAGCGAGAACGGAGCAAAGAGATGAACGCAGCAGTCAACGACACGCCTGCCAGCAACGCCACCGCTTGGCATGCCATGCCCGTGGATGCGGTGGTGAAGCAGCTCAGCACCGACGTCCAAAAGGGTTTGGATCCGGGTGAAGCCGCGAGCCGCCTGGCGCAGTACGGGCCCAATCGGTTGCCGGAAGGCAAGCAGCGCGGCGCTTTCACCCGCTTCCTGTCCCAGTTCAACAACATCCTCGTCTACGTCTTGCTCGGCGCCGGCTTCGCCAAGCTTATGATGGGCCTGTGGATCGACGCGGCGATCATCCTCAGCGTGGTGATCATCAACGGGCTGCTCGGCTTCATCCAGGAAGGTAGAGCCGAGAAGGCCCTGGACTCGATCCGCAACATGCTGTCCGCGGAGGCGCGGACCGTGCGCGACGGGGAGACGCGAATGATTCCCGCCGACCAGATGGTCCCAGGGGATGTCGTGCTGCTGGAGTCCGGTGACAAGGTCCCGGCAGACCTCCGTCTCAGCGAAGTGAAGAACCTGCGGACCGAGGAAGCGGCCCTCACGGGCGAGTCGGTTCCCGCGGACAAGTCCACCGGGCCCGTCTCCGCCAAGGCGACGGTGGGCGATCGCGAATGCATGGCCTTCTCCGGCACCATGGTGGTGTCCGGCCGTGCCACCGGGGTGGCCGTCGGTACGGGCAGCGACACCGAGTTGGGACGCATCAACCAGCTGCTCGCCGGCGTGAGCGCGCTCGAAACTCCGCTGCTGCGTCAGATCAAGAAGTTCGGCTATGCGATCACCGCCGTCATCGGCGTGGTGAGCGTCGTCATGTTCACCTATGGTCGCTGGGTGATGGGGATGGAGTTCGTTTCCATCTTCCAGGCGGTCACCGGCATCGCGGTGTCGGTCATTCCGGAAGGCTTGCCGGCGCTCATCACCATCACGCTCGCGATCGGCGTGCAGCGCATGGCGCAGCGCCACGCCATCATCCGACGCCTCCCGGCCGTCGAGACGCTCGGTTCGGTGTCTCGCATCTGCTCGGACAAGACCGGAACGCTCACGCTGATGGAGATGATGGTGGTGTCGGCTGTCACCGCGGATTCGGCGTATCAGGTCACCGGGGATGGCTATGCACCCGATGGCCATGTAGAGCAGGATGGAGAGCCCGCCGGCAAGGATCCCGTTCTGGATCTACTGGGGCGCGTGTCCATGCTCTGCAACGACGCCGAGCTGTTCCAGCAGGAAGGGAGCTGGAAAGTGGAAGGCGACCCGACCGAGGGCGCGCTCTATCCGTTCGCGACCAAGCTCGGGTTGGACCGGCAGACCGAGCAGGTCGCGTCGCCGCGCATCGACGCGATCCCATTCGAATCGGAGCACCGCTTCATGGCGACCTTGCACAAGCCCGGCAGCGGCTCCGAGGTGCTCTTCGTCAAGGGCGCGCCCGAGGTGATCCTCGAGCAGTGCGACCGGCAGCAGATGCGGGACGGACGGCAGGCGCCGATCGACCGCGAGAGCTTTGGGAAGGCCTCGGACAAGCTCGCGGCGCAAGGCGAGCGCGTGCTGGCGCTGGCATGGCTCGAGAACCCGGGCGTCAAGGCCGGCAGTCTCGGTCCGGCCGATCTGCCGAGGAATCTCGTCCTGCTCGGCCTGGTCGGACTGCTGGATCCGCCGCGCAAGGAAGCCATCGCGGCGGTGAAGGAATGCCATGATGGCGGCATCCGCGTCACCATGATCACGGGCGACCACAAGATCACCGCCGCGGCGATCGCCAAGATGCTCGGCATCGGCGACGGCAAGACGGCGATCACCGGCGCCGAGATCGAGGAGATGGATGCCGCCACGCTGCAGGAGTGCGTGCGTGATGTGGACGTGTTCGCGCGCGCCAGCCCCGAGCACAAGCTGCGCCTTGTGAAGGCGATCCAGGCCAATAAGCAGATCGTCGCGATGACCGGCGACGGCGTGAACGACGCGCCGTCGCTCAAGAAGGCCGACATCGGCGTCGCCATGGGGATCAAGGGCACCGAGGTCACCAAGGAGGCCGCCGAGATGATTCTCGCGGACGACAACTTCGCGTCGATCACGGCGGCGGTGAAGGAAGGCCGGACGGTCTACAACAACATCGAGAAAGCGATCCTGTTCATGCTGCCGACCAACGTCGCCCAGGCGCTTGTCATCGCGGTGGCGATCTTCGTCGGCTTCACCCTGCCGATCACGGCGCCGCAGGTCCTGTGGGTCAATATGGTCACTTCCGTCGCGCTCGGCCTGGTGATCTCCTTCGAGCCACATGAGCTGGACGTGATGGAACGACCGCCGCGCGTGGTCGACCGTCCGATCCTGACCGGGTTCGGGATCTGGCGCGTCGTCTTCGTCGGCCTGGCGCTGCTCGCATTCACCCTCTGGGCGTTCTTCTGGATGAAGTCGACCGGCGCCTCGGACGCGCTGGCGCGGACTGTCGCGGTCAACGCCATCACCATCGGTCAGGTCTTCTACCTGCTCAACAGCCGCTTCCTGCTCGACTCGTCGCTCTCGATCAATGCGCATCGCGGCAATCGGTACCTGCCGCTCGGCATCGGCGCGGTCGTGATCCTGCAGCTCCTGTTCACCTACGCACCGCCGCTGCAGCGCTTGTTCGACAACGAAGCCATCCCGCTCGGGGTTTGGCCGCGACTTCTGCTGGGCGGCCTGGTCTTCTTCCTCATCGTAGAGGTCGAGAAGCTGATCATCCGCTCGACGGATTCCCTGCGCAGGCTGGTGACCGCCGTGGAAGCGGGCACGTGATCTCCATTCAGCCTCAGGCGGCGTCGCCGGCTGCAACTCGCAACGACTCGGCCAGGAGCCAGGCGTGGGAGAGGGATCCGTCGGCCCACATCAGCCGCTCGAGGCCGGCGCGGGCCATCGCCGCGGGCATCCGCTGCTGGGCGACATCCTCCAGGATCTTCTCGCGCTCGGCTCGACACTCGGCACTCAGCTGTTTCGCGGCCAGCTCGAGGGCCTCGACGCGGGCCGCAGCGGGCGCGGCATCGGCGTGCTTCGTGGCCTCGAGCCAAGCGGCGAGTGCCCGGGTGCCGCCTGCGAAGCCGGCCGGGGGCTGCCACCGGTCGGTGACGGGCGGTGTACGTGTCAGATCGGCGTGGAGCTCCTTGAGATGATCCAGCGCGTGGCATAGCCGAACGAGGCGGGGCCCGAAGCTGCCGAGGTCGGTGGCCTCCAGCGAGAGCGATTCGAGGAAGTGATCGATGCTCCGAACTGCCTCGACCGGCGGTGCGAAAGCAACGGGTTCGCTGGCGAGCCCGCATCGGACTGCATCGACCGCGGGGTGCGCGACCTCCAGGATCGCCCGCCAGGCGGCCTCGAGCGCGACCGCCCCTCCCGCTTCGGCAACGGTAGGCTCGAGGTGACCGACGGCCGATTCGTTGCCCGTTCCGGAGATCCGCACGATGAGCTGCGCGAAGCGATCGAGCCACGGATAAAACGCGACGATGCCGGCGAGCTTGAAGATGGTGCTGAACGCCGCCAGCGCAAGAACGCCGTCGGGATCGTCGAGTCGAGCGCCCACCCAGTCCGCGGCTGTCGTCAGCGGGCCGAGGAGCAGCATCCCGAGCACACCGACCATCACGCTGAAGACGATGTGCGCCGTCGCCGCGCGCCGCACCGCGAGGCCGCCGCCGATCATCGTCAGCGCGGTCGTCGCTGCCGTTCCGACGCTCTGGCCGACGATCATCGCGCAGCCCTGCTCGAAGGTCAGCGAGCCGGCATGGAGCGCGACGAGCGTCGTCGCGGCGGCGGCGCTGGAGCTCTGCATGACCACCGTCATGACGATGCCGACCCCGCCGAGGATCCAACGCGCGCCCGGCCCTGCCCCCGCAAATGCTTCGAGGTCCCATGAAGCGTTGCCCATCCCCGTCTGCAGGTACTCGATCCCGATGAAGATCAGACCGAAGCCGGCGAGGATCGCGCCCAGAGACCGCATTCTTCCCTTTGCGATCAGCCAGAGAAGAGCGCCAACGCCGAGCATGGGATTGGCCGCGGTGGAGATGCTGACGCGGAACCCGAAGATCGCCAGCATCCAGGGTGTTGACGTCGTTCCAAGCGTCGCGCCGATGATCACCCCGATCGCCTGGGGGAAGGTGACGAGTCCGGCGCTGACGAAGCCGATGACCGTGAGGGTCGTGGCGGTCGAGGATTGGATCATCGCCGTGAAGACCGCACCGGATGCCACCGCACTGAATCGGCCGGACACAATCCGTTGGA
This sequence comes from uncultured Myxococcaceae bacterium, assembly GCA_964353695.1. GTDB lineage: Bacteria > Myxococcota_A > UBA9160 > UBA9160 > UBA9160 > MYXO. The sequence goes on along the minus strand of CAYGXT010000084.1, from coordinate 1,374 downwards.
GCGCACGGCGGAGCGAATCGCCCGCAAGGCCCTTTACGCCCTCGGTGAGATGATGGATCCCCAGCAGGAACAGGCCGAGCCCGCCCAGCAGCGATACGACGTCGGCGGCGTCCATTCATATCCTTCCCGGCGATACTCGCAGACCGCTGACGGCTACGACCCTGCGCGAGTGTAGGTGGTCCGGAAGTGGTTGCATCCGGCGTGACCCACGACTCAGAACCGATATCCGATCCCGAGCACGAAGCCGTAGAGCACCCCGTCGCTCACGATTCTCCTGTCGATGCCGATCGCGCGGTACGCGCCGTCGAAGCTCCAATGTTCTGCGAAGCGCCACTGGACGCTCGGCATCACCTGCCAGCTGAAGCTTGACGAGTCGCCGAAGCCAAAGCCGCCAATGTCGGCACGGAAGGCCAGGGAGACCGTGTCGGTCACGTCCGCTCCGACGCGAAAGCCGATGATCGAATCGATCCAGCTGGTGGTCGTCGTGAACACGTCGCTGCTGCCCCGGATCAGAAGTCTCCCGGGAAGTCGGATGTCGCCGAGCCTCTGGGCGGCGATGGCGGCCACGGTCCCAGGAGGAACGGCAACGCCACCGACACTCAAGGTTGCCGGCGGGATCGAAAGGCGCGCCGTGTTCCTGAAGTACCAGTAGCGGGCACCCCCTAGAAGATCGAGACGGAAGCGACGTGGATCGTCGGCCGGGATCGAGGAGAACCAGGCGGAGAGCGGCACCGACAACGCGCGGTATCCGAGCGCGGCCTCGCCCATGACGCTGGTGGAGCGAAAGCTCACGGCGGCGGGCCCGACCGTCCCCCCGCCGAACACGCCGCCCAGCGGCGCAAACGAGACCGAGCGGCCCGGTCCGCCGACGTTGTCGTGAAGCTGCTGCGCGAGACCGTCCATCTGGAACAACACGGCGTGGTAGCGCGTCTCGAGCGCCGCGGAGCCGACCCACGTGAGACTGCGCAGCACGTCGTCGATCGGGATGTCCAGTGTCGCTTTCACGGGCCCGGCTTCCAGGTCGGCGTGGATCGAGGCGAGCCAGCCGTAGCCGATCACCTGCGCCTCCCAGTCGGGCTCGGGCGGAGGCTCCGCCCGGACGCCCGAGGCAACGAGGGTTGCAAGCGTGAGCAGCAGGGTCCCCAGCGCGGGACGCTTACGCTTCATGAGACATCCTCCCTGAGCATCGAGCGGCCAGAGTAGCTTCCGCTCGGCTGACATGCTCGGCGACGTACAGACGAGCAGTGCGCCCGTGAGGGCCGATTGCAGACCACGTGAGACTCGCCGCCCTGCTGCGCTGCTGGCTATGGGACTGCCCCCCGTTCATGCCATCGAGCATGGCGCCCAGAATGGCCGGTGGTTCTACGCGGAAAC
>CAYGXT010000083.1:0-9545 GCA_964353695.1 uncultured Myxococcaceae bacterium | reverse complement strand
CGCGGCACCGAAGACCCTGCTCGCGTATTACGCGGGCAGGCCCGCCGTAAATCTTTACGGCGCGCCTGAGGAAGGAGCGCTCGCCTGGCTCGAGAAGCGAGACGTTCGTTATCTGATCCTAGACGACGAAGACGTCGAGCATTTTCCGGCGCTGCGTCAGACGCGCCTCTCGCTTCTTCATTGCGTGCCGAGAGGGAAGCATTGGGGCGCGGTCTACGAGCTCCGGCCCGACGCTGGAGCGCCGCCCGATCAGGCGGTGGGGGAGGCTGCCTGCGTGCCCGCAGCGCTCGCTGCAGTGGCGTTCGCACCGGCGCTGCGCGCGAAGGCGGGGGGGCCGTAGCGTGCTGTCGCGATACAGCGAGGTGTTCCGCTCGCTACTGCTCGTGTCGGACCTGAGCCTCGTGGCGGCCTCGTGGATGGCCGCGTACTACGTCCGCTTCCACGGCTCGATCGAGGCGCCGCTCGGAGTGCCGGGAGTCCGGCCCTACGCCGAGCTGCTGGTTGTAATCCTGCCCCTCTGGCTCCTCTTCTTCCGCTCGCGCGGCCTGTATCGTCCGTGGCGCTCGCGATCGCTCCCGCGCGAGATCGGGGCCGTGATTGCGGCGAACGCCATGGGCGTGATCGCGCTGATCGCTATTTCATTCTTTCTCCGCAGCTACTTCTACTCGCGCGGCGTGCTCCTGTTCTTCTTCTCGTTCTCGACGGTCTCCGTCATCGCGTCTCGCATGCTGCTGAGGGGAGGGCTGAGGACGGCGCGCCGTCGCGGCTACAACCTGCGGCACGTGCTCGTCGTCGGGACGGGGGAGCTTGCAGCCAGCGTAGTGGAGCGGTTGCAGGCGCATCCGGAGGCCGGGCTGCGCGTGATCGGGGCGCTGGGAGAGGATGCGGCGGCTTGCCACCGGACGGTGCGGGGCGTGCCCGTGATCGGCACCTTCCACGAGCTCAAGCCGCTGATCGCGGAGCGCCGACCCGACCTGGTGCTGATCGCGCTGCCTACAGCGGACGTGCAATACCTCGAGAAGCTCATGGCTGCCCTCGATGACGAAGTGGTGAACATTCGGATCGTGCCGGACCTGCCGGCCATGATGACGCTCCGTTCGCAGGTGGAGGAACTCGACGGGTTGCCGATGATCGGCCTGCGCGAGGGACCACTCGCTGGCTGGGCCGCGGTGCAGAAGCGGCTCTTCGACGTCGTCCTCTGCTCGCTGGCGCTGCTGGTGGCCGGGCCGCTGATGGGTGCGATCGCGTTTGCGATCCGTCTCACGTCCGGGAGCCCCTTGCTGTTTCGGCAGGAGCGCATGGGGCTCGACGGGCGCGTGTTCCAGATGCTCAAGTTTCGTACCATGACCGCCAACGCGGAGCTCTCCACCGGGCCGGTGTGGACGGCGCCGGACGATCCGCGTCGCACGCGCCTCGGCGTCTTTCTTCGGCGGATGAGCCTCGACGAGCTGCCCCAGCTCTGGAACGTGCTGCGCGGCGAGATGAGCCTGGTCGGGCCGCGACCGGAGCGACCGGTCTTCATCGAGCAGTTCCGCCGCGAGATCCCGGGCTACATGCTGCGGCACAAGATCAAGGCGGGTCTGACCGGCTGGGCGCAGGTCAATGGCTGGCGCGGCAACACCTCGCTGCACGAGCGCGTGGAGCACGACCTCTACTACATCCAGCACTGGTCTCTCACGCTCGATGTGCGGATCCTACTGCTCACGCTCTGGCGTGCGGCCTTCCATCGGAACGCGTACTGATGGCGGCACGCATCAAGGCCCTCGATCTCGAGGCCGAGTGGAGAGAGGTCGGGAAGGATGTGGAGGAGGCCGTCCTCCGCGTGCTTCGGTCGGGGCAGTTCGTGCTTGGCCCCGAGACCGTTACCTTTGAAACGGAACTCGCCGCGCTTACGGGGTCGCGACACTGTATTGGTGTCGGCTCCGGCACTGAAGCTCTCTTTCTTTCCTTGATTGCTCTCGGCGTGACGCCCGGGTCCGAGGTCGTGACGACGGGCTTCACCTACTTCGCAACGGTCGAGGCGGCGCTCTGGTGCGGCGCGAGAGTGATCTTTGCCGACATCGAGCCCGAGTCTTACAACCTCGCGCCCGCAACGCTGGAAAGGGTACTGACGCCCCGGACGAAGGTGATCGTCCCTGTGCACCTCTTCGGGCATTGCGCCGACATGGCGGCCATTCGGGCGATCGCAGATGCGCGAGGGATACCGGTTCTGGAGGACGCGGCCCAGGCGATCGGCGCCAGTCGGGCGGGGAGGGCTGCGGGCGCCTGGGGGCGAGCCGGCTGCTTCAGCTTCTACCCGTCCAAGAATCTCGGCGGCGTGGGGGATGGCGGCTGCGTCACCACGGATGACGACGCACTTGCAGACCGGCTCCGCCTGCTACGTGCCCATGGCTGCCGCCAGCGCGATCATCACGAGACCCTTGGCACGACCTCCCGGCTCGATTCGATCCAGGCCGCGGCGCTGCGGGCAAAGCTCCCGCGGCTCGCCGCATGGACTGAGGCCCGCGCGCGACACGCGCGGCGATATGCGGAGCTTCTCGCAGGGCTCGACGGTGTCACTCTTCCCGGTATCGGTCCGGACGAGGTTGCGGTCTGGAACCAGTACACGATACGGTGTCGGACGCCAGAGCCCGTGCGGCGGGCCCTCGATTCGGAAGGCATCGAATGGAGACACTTCTATCCCATTCCAGCCTATCGGCAGGCCGCGCTGGGTGATGCGCGTCTCCCAGAGGGCGCGCTGCCGGAAGTCGAGCGCGCTTGCCGCGAGGTGATCTCACTCCCGATTCATCCCTTCCTGCCCGAGCAGGCAGTCGTCGAGGTTGCCAGCTGCATCCGAGAGGCGGTCGCCCGCGGCTGAGCGGGCGCTCAACTCGGCACGGCTGCTGCTTCGGCCTCCTCATCGTCCTCGATCAGGTCGAGGCTCTGGGACTCGATCATCTGCCAGTACGTGCCGCGCTTTCGGATCAGGTCGTTGTGGGATCCCTGCTCGATCACGCGGCCACGGTCCATCACGAGAATGGTATCCGAACGCCGAACGGTCGAAAGCCGGTGGGCGATCACGATCAGTGTGCGCTCACCTTTCATACGAAGGATCTCGCGCTGAATGGAACGCTCCGTGAGCGTATCGAGCGCGCTCGTGGCCTCGTCGAGAACGAGCACCTCGGGATCCCGGAGGAAGGCGCGGGCAAGCACGATCCGCTGGCGTTGGCCACCCGACAACCGGGAGCCCTGATCACCGAGCACGGTCTCGTACCCGTCCGGCAGCTCCTGGATCCACTCATCGATGGCTGCCGTCCGCGCCGCCGAGTGCAGCCTCTCGTCCGAGATCTGCTCGGGAAGCCCGAAGCAGATGTTCTGGCGGATCGTAGCATTCATCAAGATCGCTTCCTGGGTCACGACGCTCAGCCGTCGCCACCAGGTCGCTGCAACGACGTCGGCAAGATCGGTGTCGTCGATCAGGATCCGTCCGCTCATCGGGCGATACAATCGCGTGATCAAATTCACGAGCGTGGTCTTGCCGGCTCCAGACGGGCCTACGAGGGCGATCATTCTGCCCCGCGGAATCTCGAAATTCACGTCCTCGATCACGACCGGGCCGGTCGGGTCGTACGAGAAGTAGACATGCTCGAAGCGAATGGCCTCATGAAAATGTTTGAGAGGCTCCGTCCCGTCGACATCCTTCTCGATCTCTGCGAACGCATAGAATCGGTCGAGCTCGTCGAATGCTTCCCGATGAATCAGGATGTTCGTCCTCGAGATGTTGATGATCGTGAGAGGTCCGAGGGCGCGCATCAGAAGAACGAGAAAGATGACGAATGTGCCGACTGCGCGGGCTGCGGCCTCCTCGCTCATCATTCCGACAGCGATCAGGGTCAGGCAGATGAGCGTCCCTCCGACCGTGCTGAAGAACGGGAAGCCTATGTTGTCGAGGGCGGCGCTCGCCATCTTTGCCCGACCCAGATCGTGGACGGTATCCGTCACTTCCTTTTCGATCAGCGGTCCGGCATTCGCGAGTCGGATCAGCTTGGCGCTGGTCAGGGTCTCGAAGAAGATCTGGCTGAACCGCTGATTGGCATCCGTCAGCTGTCTGCCGACTCGTGCCGCGATCCCGTAGGTTGCCCGCTTGAACAGGGCCGTCGTCGCCAGGACGTAGACGATCGCTGCGATACAAAGCGCCGGCGCCAGGATCGTCAGCAGGGCGATGTAGGTCAGCAGGATGGCGACGTTCGACGTCAGAAGTGCAATGAAACGTAAGGCGATGCCGACGCGTGTTGGGTGATTGACGGTGAAGTTCGAGAGCTCGCCGGCGGCGAGTGAGTCGGTGAAGCGCATGCTGTTGTTGAGAAGGCAGGAGTAGGCTCGAAGCCGGAGCCGATGATCCACCCGGTGAGGGATCGTATAGCCGACGACGTCGACGGCGAACTGCAGGCCACCGCGGAAGAACACGATCACGAGCATCAGGCCGCCAGCCCAAATCAGACGATTCTCGGGTGGGAGCGCTTCGAACGCGCTTGATACGAAGCGCAGAAGAGGAACGCTTGCGAAGATGTTGGTCTTGCCCATGGACTGGAGGAGGGGCACCAGCAGGAAGACGCCAGCTCCCTCCGTGAGTACGGAGAGAATAGAGAGAACGACGAAGGCGGCGAGGAGTGGTTTCTCGGGACCGGTGTAGCGCCAGACCTGTTCGAGGAACGAGCGATACTGCTGTAGCCTGCTACCGAACATCTTGCTGATCACCTTCCGGTGCGGGCCGTGCGCTCAGTGCGGTAGAACCCGGCTGTCGGCTCACTCGCGTGCCCAGCGATCGAAGCCGCGATCCGCGGCAGGACTGACGCGGACCAAACCCGCAGCGGCGGCGACTCTAGCCGAAGCGGTATTGCCTCGCCGGATGATGGCGGTGATCCTCCCATCGAGACCGCCCATCAGCAGGTTCAGCATCCGGCGCCCAATCTCGCGACCGCGCGCGTGTGGCGCTACCGTCCACGAGAGTTCCCATCCATCGGGAGAGCGGTCGGCCCGGACCACTCCCACCGGTACGCCGTTCTCTTCCGCGATGCGGATGACACGGTCAGGCGAGGAGAGGGATTTCATCATCCAGGGCTCATGACTCGTCCAGGGCACGATGCTGGTGCTCCGCGAGGCGCGGCGCGTCTCCGGATCGTTGCGCCAGGCGTGCAGCAGACGAGAATCGTCCAGGGTGGCCGGGCGCAGCGTGAGAGAGCGATCCTCCGTCACCGTTCGTCAGCGCAGGGGCAAGGCGCGATCCTAACCCTCATCGACGAGGGCCCAGGAGAGCGGCGTTCCGCGAGCGATCGAAATGCGGGCCCGGCGTCCCAGGACCTCCGGAAGATGCTTGGGCGCAAGCCCGCGGCCGGGGCGGATCGAGCGCAGATTGTGCGGCGTGAAGCTTTCCCCCGCCGCCATGTCGGCCACCACGTAAAGAGAGCGACGGAGATCTCGCATCGCCATTTCCGACGCCTCGGGGGCGTAGGTCACTCTGCCGAGGGCGTCATGGGCGGTCGAGGTTTCCTCGACCAGGCGCGCCAGCTCCTCGGGCTCGAGCGAGAACGCTGAATCCGGCCCGCCATCGGCCCGACGCAGAGTGAGATGCTTCTCGATCACGCAGGCGCCGAGCGCCGTCGCAGCGACGGCAACGGCGGTTCCGAGCGTGTGGTCGGAGAGCCCGACCGGCACGCCGAACCTGGCCGCCATGTCTGGAATCGTGCGGAGATTGCTGTCCGCGGCGCACGACGGATAGCTCGAGACGCAGTGGAGCAGGACGATCTCCCGTGCGCCCGCGGCGCGCGCGGCCTCGATCGCCTCGACGATTTCCCCGTGGTCGGCCATTCCCGTGGAGATCATGAGGGGCTTCCCAGTCGCAGCGGCGCTCGCGATCAGTGCCGGATCGACCGCCTCGAAGGACGCGATCTTGTAGGCCGGCGAGCCGAGGTTCTCCAGGAGGGCTACGGCCGTGGCGTCGAAGGGGGTCGAGAATACGGTGAGGCCGAGATCCCTCCCTCGCGCGAACAGCGCCTGGTGCCACTCCCAGGGCGTATGCGCCTCCTGATACAGCTCGTAGAGCCGGCGTCCTCGCCAGGGCCCGCTCTCGATCAGGAATCCGGGGCCCGTGTGGTCGATGGTGATCGTATCGGCGGTGTAGGTCTGGAGTTTGACGGCGTCAGCGCCCGCACGTTTCGCGGCCTCCAGGATCGTGAAAGCGCGCTCGATGCCGCCGAGATGGTTGGCGGAGAGCTCGGCTACGACGTAGGGTCGCCTGCCGGGCCCGATCCGGCGCCCAGCGATGCGAATCTCGTGCGTCACAGCAGGACGTATTCCTTCTGATCGCGGTCGCTCTGCACACGCGCTCCGCGCCTCTCGGCCGTGCGTAGGAAAGGTCGATCACTGTCGGTGAGGGGAACTCGCACCTCGTCGACACCATCATCGTCGCGGTGATCTGCGACGCTGTCGAGGGCTCGCCACACGCCGGAGACGTCGCGCCTCCAGATCGACGGGTCCCGCATCGGTTCGATCGCGGCTAGCAGCTCCGGTTCGGTCATACCGACGCTGTTCAGAAACACATCCATGTCGGCGGGCCGCACATGATCGTACTGGGCGACCATGTCGATCGCACGCTCACGGGTCATGCGGCCGTGGCGCACCTCATTCGAAGCGTCATCGGTCGCTCGGCCATAGCCGAACTTCAAATACTTGAGATAGTCGTGAAGGCCGTTGGCGTGGATGTCGTCGATCTTGGCGTAGATATTGAAGGTCCGGTCACGCACTTGCGCAGTCTCGAAGCCGAGGTGTTCGATTGCGAACTCGGCCTGTACGCGACCATCCCAGGGAAGGTAGTTGGAGAGATAGATGCCACGCGCGCCGACACGTTCCAGATCCTCGTCGGACGGGTAGAAAAACGGAGCAAGGTCATAGCGCGTCAGCCCCGACTCTGTCTCGAGCAGCAGGTCTTCGGGCTCGAAGCCCCGCATCGAGTGCTCCTGCCTCTTCTTCTTGGTGAACTCGACGAAATCGTCGATGTTGTACATCCCGACCAGCTCGGAGAAGCCCTCCTCTCCCCAGATCATCAGCGGCACGTCGTACTGAACTGCTGCTCGGATCGGAAAGGTCATGATGCCGGCGTGATAGTGCCAGGTGACATCGCCCACCCGGGTCAGCATGTATCGGGCGATTCGCTTGGCCGAGCCGGGTGCGGTGGTGAATCGCAGCAGGTTGCAATCCAGCCGGTCGATGAGATTGGTCAGGTTGCGGATGCCGAGCGGCGTGTTGAAGCTGTGGTTATAGCTCACCAGCAACGGGTTGAGTCCGTATTTCTCCTTGACGGTGTAGACCTGGAAGTGGCTGTCCTTGCCGCCGGAAACCGGAACGATGCAATCGTAGGGGTTTCCCTTTGCGCGCTGGCGCTCCTTGTACTCGTTCAGCAGGTCACGAAGCCTGCGCTCGCGCTGCGGCCAGTCGATCTGGTTTCGCGAGATGGTCTTGGCCTCGAATGACCGACAGCCGGAACACACGCAGTGATCGTCGAAGACGATTCCAGGCTTGGCGTTGGCGGGGTAGACACAGCGCTTGCAGTAGTCCATGCGTTCGGTCCCAATCGAGTGTGCGCGTACGTGTAGTCTCAGAAGGGCGCATAGCGAGGCCGGCGAGGCATCGCGATCTTGTAGAAGGTGCTGTTCCGCACCGGCAGACCCGCTCCAGCCATGTATTCCTTGGCCTTCTTGGTGCTGTGCTCAGTGTAATGGAAGATGTTGCCTGCGGCGACGGCCTGGGCGTGGCCGCGGCGTACGCCTTCGACGAGGTGATCCCACGTGCCGACGCCGCCGAACGCGATGACGGGAGCATCGACCGAATCGCTGATCATCCGGACGAGGTCCAGATCGTAGCCTCGCTTGTCGCCGTCGTGCTCGATCTCGTTGAGCAGGATCTCGCCTGCTCCCAGCGAGACGGCCTCGACGGCCCAGGCGCGTGCGTCCCTGCCACTGGGCGCCCGGCCCCGCCCTCCGACGGCCTCGTAGCCCGACGGCATCTCGGCGTTGCGCCTCGCGTCGATGGACAGCACCACGCACTGGCGACCGAACTGATCGGAGATCTCGGAGATGAGAGAGGGCCGCTCGAGCGCGGCCGTATTGAGCGCGATCTTGTCTGCGCCTGCTCGCGTGTAGGCGCGCACGCAGGCGAGGTCGCGGATCTTTCCGCCGACTGTGAGCGGCACGAAGCAGCGCCGGGAGAGACCGTCGATGATCGCTTGGAACCGCTCGAGGTAACCGTCATCGTTCGAGATCTCGAGAACGATGATCTCATCGACGGCCCAGCTATTGAAGAAATCCACGGCCGTAAATGCGCTGCCGACGTCGTTGGTCGGACGAAAGCGCCGGGTCTGGACGACGTGCCCATTGCAGACCAGCAGGCTCGCGATCAGCCGGTGCTTCGGAAGAGCGCTCATCCGGGAAGGCCGAGAAATGTCTCGAGCAGCTTCATGCCGCCGAGTTGGGACTTTTCCGGGTGAAACTGAACGGCGGCAACGTTGTCGTACTCGAGCGCAGCGCAGAACTGTACGCCGTATTCGCAGATTCCCGTGGCGATCGCTTTGGTGTCCCGGAGCTGTGCGTAGAAGCCGTGGACGAAGTAGAAGTCGGTTGGAGACTCCAGCCCGGCCATCAGGGCAGAGGAGGGCGCGATCTGGACCTCGTTCCATCCGATGTGGGGAACCTTCGGATGTCCCTTCCCGGACGGGAGGCGGACGATCGTTCCATCGATCCAGCCGAGCCCGGAGGACGAGCCCTCGTCGCTGCCGGAGAAGAGAAACTGCATGCCCAGGCAGATCCCGAGGTAGGGCACCCCGGCCTCGCGAACGCGGCGCTGAAGCGCTTCGGCGTGACCCCGCGTGATGAGGCCTTTCATGCCTGCGTCGAAGGATCCGACCCCGGGCAGCACGATGCGGCCCACGTCGGCAAGTCCGGAACCGCTCTCGACGACCGTGACGTCGACGTCGAAGCAGGACAGCGCGTTCACGACCGAGCGAATGTTGGCGAGTCCATAGTCGATGACTCCGACGCGGCGTAGCGAATCGGTCATAGTCGAATCTCCAGCCCCGCATTCTTCAGAAACGACTTCACCTTGTGGAGGTTGTTGTCCGAGAAGACCAGCATGGTGCCGAGAGCGACTGCGTCGGCGCCTGCCTCGAGGGCGGTTGCTATCTGGTCGAGCGAGCCAGCCCCCCCCTCCAGGATGACCGGTACGTCGACCAGCGCAGAGGCTTCTGCGAACAGGTCCGTGTCGAAGCCCGTTCGTCGGCCTTCGCGATCGACCGCCATGAGCCGCACCTCGCCGGCGCCCTCCGCCACGCCGCGCTGGAGCCACTCGCCCCAGACCAAAGTGGGAATGGGGAGGCGGGTGCGGTGATCGTAGAGGAAGCGGCCCGCCTCCGTGGTGAGGACGTCCAGGCCGAGCATGATGGCCTGGGCTCCAAAGACACGGGCAAGGTTGCCAATCAGGCGAGGATCGTCCAGGGCCGTGCTGGTGAGGCAGAG
>CAYGXT010000082.1:0-9585 GCA_964353695.1 uncultured Myxococcaceae bacterium | reverse complement strand
CCCCCGTGCCGCCGTCGCCGCGCATGTTGCCTTCGCCGACGCGGGTATTGAGGCTCGCCAGCGGCGCACCGTTCGGGGAGCCGAGCACGTCGCGGCCGGTCACGATCCCCTCTCGCACCGAAGAGCCTCCGAGGTTCGTCACCTCGGTGCCCGTGCCTACGGTGCTGCCGGACGTCACCACCTGTCGCGGGCCGGCCGACTGGCCGACCGGGGCGGCCACCTCGATCGGACCCCGGAGCGCCGGAGCAGAAGAGGCGCCAAGGTCGATCTTGCTGACCTGCGCCGGCGCGACGGACGGAACGGTCGAGACGCTTGCGACCGACGTCGGATGCGCGATCTCGCGGGGAGCGACCACGACGCCGGCGGCCTCGAGCTTCTTCGCGTCGATCGCCGGTGCAGCCTTCGCCACCACGGACGGGTTCACCACCTGTGGCGGCAGCGCCTGTGCCTGGGGGGCGAACGTGGGCGTTCGCCGTTCGGCCAAAGCCTTGGGCGCCGGAGCGGGATTTTCCTTCGGGACGGGCGCCGGCATCTCTTTCGGCTTCGCCGGGGCCGGCGTCGGGGTCGGCGAGGGAGCTGGCGTCGGCTCGAGCTTTGCGACCGGCGGCGGAGGCTTCGGTTTCGGCGCCTCTTCCTTCAGGAGCTCGACCGGGATGATCACCTCGATCACGGTCGGATTCAGCCAGGCGTAGAGCAACAGCCCCGCAAGAAGCCCGCCGTGTAGGAAAGCCGCCAGCGAGTTCGAGACCCAGCGGCTGCGGCGGTCGTCCGCGTCCATCTCGGCGAAGCCAGGGAACGAGCCCGCCGGCATCGTCGTCGCGCCCGGCCCAAAGGCGAGCCTTCGCGTACGGAGCGGCGTCGGCCTTTGCGGACGCCTGCGGACCCGGAGCTCGCCTCTCATGGCTTGCCCTGCGCCTCCATCGAATTCGTAGCTGCCCTGGCTGCCGCTGCGCTGCGCGCGGTCTGCGGCACGCAGCTTCGCTTGCGCCGGGGGGCGCTCGATTGGACGCAGGCGATCGACGCAGGATTCGACGGCACGCTCACAGCACCCGCAAGCAGGGATCGTACGGCAGCGGGTTTCGGGGGGCAACGCGGCATGGGGCGGCGCTGCAACGCCTGGGCCGATCGGCTAGCGTGCGCGCGCCGAAGGCGTGTAGACGGACCCCCTTCGCGTGGTACGAGAAGGAGCAGGGCGCTTGGATCCCTTGACCGAAGCGACGGCGCAGACTGCGGTTCAGGGCGTGGAGGCGGCCGTCCAGCTCGGCTCCTCGATGGACGCCAGCACCGTCCTCTACATGCTGGGCCAGGCGTGGATCACGACCTATCCCATGGCCGTGGCCTCGGTGATCGCCCTGGCCGTGATCCTGGACCGCTGGTGGCGTTACCGCGGCCTCGAGAGCGGGACGCGCGAGCTGACGCGACGCCTGGTGGACCTGCTCGTAAAGGGCGACCTCTCCGCGGCGCGAGCGCTGTGCGACGCGTCGAAGACGCCCATCGGAGCCGTCTTCCTCGAGGGGCTCCGCTGGAAGAACATCGCGCTCGAAGACCTCCAGAGCGTACTCTCGACCTCCCGGAACGAAGCCGTCACGGAGCTGCGCCGGAGGCTCTGGGTCCTCGGCACCATCGGCTCGCTCGCCCCCTTCGTGGGCTTGTTCGGCACCGTGATCGGCATCATGCGCGCCTTCCATCAAATGGCCACGGAGGGCTCCGGCGGCTTTTCGGTCGTCGCGGCCGGCATCTCCGAAGCGCTGATCGCGACGGCCGCGGGCCTCGGGGTCGCCATCTTTGCCCTCGGCTTCTACAACTATCTGCAGGTGCGTGCGGGCACGGTCTCCAACGTCTTCGCGCGCTCCTGCGAGCGCTTCGTTCAGGCGCTGCTCTTCGTCGAATCGGGAGCGCCCGCGGGCGAGACCAACGGGAAGGAGGCGGGTCGTGGCCATCCACTCTCTGCCTAGCCCCGGCGAGGAAGTCGGCGACGACATCGTGGCCGAGATCAACATCACGCCGCTGGTGGACATCTTCCTGGTGCTCCTGATCATCTTCATGGTCACGACCTCGGTGATCACGAGCCAGGGCAAGGAGGTGAACCTCCCGGGTGCGGTGGTCGCCAAGGCAACACCAAGCGGCGTCACCGTCACGATCGACGCCGCCGGCGGCATCCAGATTGGCGACAAGCAGGTGAGTGCGGCTGGCTTGCCGAGAGCATTGAAGGCAGCCCTCGACGCCTCGCGCGAGAAGGTGGTGATCCTGCGCGGCGACCGGAAGGTGATGCTCGGCCAGGCCGTCAACATCCTCGACGTCGCACAGCAGGCGGGCGCTTCGAGCATCGCGTTGGCGACCAAGCCGCCGGCCCCGGGAGAGAAGTAGGGCCCTACGCCGCGCGCCGTCGCAGCCATACGGCGGCGCCGGCGATCAGGAGCAGCTCCGGCAGCAGCAGCCCCACGCCGTAGAGCATGGCGAGGCCCTGCTGGGGCGTGAGCGGATCCTGGTTCGGCGTCACGAGCTTCGGCCGGATGGCGATCGCCTCCTCTCGCTGCACCACCCAATGGACCGCGTTGAGCAGCAGGTCGAGGTTGTAGAGCGCGCGCAGGTAGCCGTTGTCGGCGAAGCTCGCATCGCCGAAGACGACCATGCGTGTCTCGCGACCTTCCTTCGGATAGCGGCCGGCCGCTACGAAAGGCCAGCGCTGCGGCAGGGTGTCGGCCGGCCGCACCGGAGCCGCGCCGCGCAGCATGCGCCCAGGCGTAGTGTCAAGCCAGGCCTCGGGGCTCGAGAAGACGAGGGCGCGTATCTCATCGCCCGCTGACGGCTTGCGCGCGGGGACCACGGGGCGCGCCTGGAGGAAAAGCGAGAGCGTGCGAGGGCCGAGGCCGTGGGTCACGGGATGCTGCGAGTAGACGCTCGCAATCGGGTTCACGCCGGGCGCTCCGCCGGCCACCGGGCCGGCGGGTGGATCGACGATGATGCCATCCGGGAGATCGAAGCCGTACTCGCCGAGCAACGCTTCCAGACCCGAGCGCACGCCGGGCTCCAGCAGCGCGATGAGCCCACCACCGCCCGCGAGATAGGCACGCAGCGCCGCGACGGCTTCGCTCCCGAAGGCCCGCTGCGGCGATACGACCAGGACGGCCCCGGCGTCGCCGGGAACCTTGGCTCCCGTCGCCGTGATGAGGCGCTTCACGGCATAGCCCTCGGTCTCGAGCATCGTGCGCAAACCGGAGTAGCCGCTCGGCTCGAGGCTCTCGAGGTTGCCCTCGCCCTCGCCGAAGCTCGCGTAGAGCGTCATGACACCAGGGTTTTGCAGCCGCCAGAGCGCCTCGTAGATCCGGCCCTCGGTCGGGCGGTCCACGGTCTCGAAGCGACCGCCGAGCTGCAGCACGACCGCCTCGGCGCTCTGGATGCCGAACTGATCCGCCTCGCTCTCGGCCTCGTCGAGCCAGCGCTCGTGCAGCACGACGGGATGGTCCTTCGCGAGAGTCTCCAGCAGCAGCCAGGTGCGGCGCGCGCGGGGGTCGCCGCGCTCGGAGTAGAAGGTCATGTCGAGGGGCTGAGAGAGCTTTGCGATCTCCTTCTGCGTGGCCTCGGAGAGCTCGAAACGCTGCTCGGCCGTCCAGTCGAGCCGCCAGCCGAGGCGAAGGGCGCCGCGTTCGAGCAGCACCGAGACGACGACGACGAGAACCAGCAGGCCAAGACGCGGCAGCAGCAGGCGCCGCGCGGCCGCCGTGCCGACGCCGCGAAGCCCGCGCAGGCCAAGAATCGCAGCGGCGAGCAGCGCAAGCGCGCCGGCCGCGAGGTTGATCCACGCGAACGGGCCCGCAGTGCCCGTGGCGTAGTACGAGCCGAGGCCGAAGACGAGGGCGATCGCGCCGGAGATGCCGAGTTGGCGCAGGATCATCGGACCCGCACCAGGTCCAGGGACAGGCGCGCCAGCACGAATCCCACGGCGATCAGGCCCGCGAAGTAGACGGCGTCCGCCAGCGAAAGCAGCCCCTCGGCGAAGCCCGAGAAGCGTGGCTGGAGCGAGAGCAGCGAGAGCGTCTCGGCTGCGCGATTTCCCACGAAGGGGTTCAGCCAGCCGAGGTCGTAGAGGGCGAAGGCCACTGCGTAGGCCGACACCGCTGCCACGAGCTGGCTCGTCGTGAAGGCGGAGCAGACCAGGCCGATGCTCGCGAGGCCAAGGCCGAGTACGAGCAGGCCAATGTAGACCGCCAGCAAGTGTTGCGCGCCGAGGCCCGCCCGAAGCACGGCGGCAGCGGGATAGACGAAGCTCACGGCGAGCATCAGTGCGACGAAGAGGAAGGTTGAGATGAACTTTCCGAGCACGATCTGGTTGGGCGTGAGGAGCGAGGTGAGCAGGAACTCGTCCGTTCCGCGCGCACGCTCCTCCGAGAAGACGCGCATGGTGACCAGCGGAATCAGGCCGATCAGCGTGATGGCGAGCTGCTCCATCAGCGGCATGAAGACCTGATCCTGCAGGTTTACGTGGGCCGGCACGGTGCCGCCCTCGAAGCCGCCCGTCACGTTGCTGCTGTAAACGAAAAGGATCTGGTTGTAGACCCGCAGATGATCGAAGAAAAGCAAGGCCGTGATGAGCGCGATGGCCGTGAGCGTGACGTAGGCCACGGGGGAGCCGAAGAGAACCGTGAGCTCCTTGCGAACGAGGGAGAGGAGAGGGCGCATCAGGCCGCTGCCGCCGGCGCGCGAAACAGCGCCAGCGGATCGGAGCCGCCCAGCACCTCGCTCGCGGGACCGGCGGCCACGAGGTGGCCCTGCCGCAGCACGGCGACGCGGGAGGCAAGGGCGCGCGCCTCGGCGAGGTCGTGGGTACACAGGATCACGGTGCGCTCGCCGCGCAGGCCGGCCAGCACCTCGTCCACCTCAGCCTGCTGCAGCGGATCGAGGCCGCTGGTGGGCTCGTCCACGATCAGCAGCGCCGGATCGTGCAGAAAGGCCTGCGCCAGCGAGACGCGTTGCTGGAAGCCCTTCGAGAGATTCCCCACCAGGCGGCTCGAGACGCTGGCGAGAGAGAAGCGCTCGATCGAGCGCTCCACGGCTTCGTCGAGTCGTTTCCTGCGAGCCCGTGCACCTCGCCGGCGAAGCGCAGGAAGCGCTCGACGCGCAGGTCGGGGTAGAGGCGCGTGGTCTCTGCCACGTAGCCGAGGCGCCCGTGTACCTGCGTCGGATGCGTGACGGGCGAGAAGCCATCGACCGTAACCGAGCCTTCCGTCGGGATGAGATAGCCCGTGATCAGCCGGATGAAGGTGGTCTTGCCGGCCCCGTTGGCACCGAGCAGGCCGAAGGTCTCTCCCGGCTCGATCGTGAGCGTGAGGCGATCCAGCGCGGTGTTGGGGCCGAAGCGTCGTGTCAGTGCCACGGCCTCGACGCGTGCCCCTCCGTGCTGATCCATCCGCGTGCCCCTCGCTATCCGGCCGTGCCGCATTATATTCCGCCGCGCCAGCGCAGCCTGCAGCCAGGCGGAGGGTGCCGCGAAGATGGAGAGGACGGTAGACGTTCGACCTCAAAGCGGCTCCTGCGCGCGCTGCGGGCGCTCGCTCGATCTCGCCTCGGTCAAAGTGAATGGCCAGTGGTACGGCAACGAGGCCTGTGCGCGTGGTGGGCCCTGCCCGCTGGAGACCCGCGGCCCGATCGTGCCCGAGCCGTGGCTCACCGTGCGGCCCCAGCGCTTCTTCCGCCGCCGCAAGCCGAAGGAGCTCCGTGGCAGCCACAGCGTGCTGCCCGTGAGCTACCAGGAGTCGAGCGAGTCGAAGTAGCCCGGCCAGGTCTTGGTCACGCATCCGGGATCGCGGATCACGACGCCGGGCACGCGAAGGCCGGCCAAGGCGAAGGCCATGGCCATGCGGTGGTCCTCGTAGGTGTCGATCTCGGCGGCGTGAAGCAGCCCCGGCTCGATCGCGAGGGAGTCGCTGCCGGCCTCGGCCCGGCCGCCGAGCTTGCGCAGCTCGCGCTCGAGGGCCGCCAGCCGGTCGGTCTCCTTGATCCGCAGGTTCGCGACGTTGCGGATCACGCTCTTGCCGTCCGCGAAGAGAGCCACGACGGCGAGAGCGAGTGCGGCATCGGGCATCGCGTTCATGTCCACGTCCACTGCGCGGAGCCGCCGGCCTGCTGCGGGGCCCTCCACGACGATCGCTGCACTGTCTCTCTGGACCCGGCAGCCCATCTGCTCGAGGACGCCGAGCAATGCGAGGTCGGCCTGGATCGAGGCCGCCGCGAAGCCGGCCACCCGCACGCGGCCGCCCGTGATGGCTGCCGCTGCGAAGGGATAGGCTGCTGCGGAGGCATCGGGCTCGATCCGCTGACGCCGGGCCGTGTAGGGCATAGGGGCGCGGACGTGGAGCGTGCCGGGGCCCTGCCAGCCGCAGTCGGCGCCGAAGTCGCGCATCACCTGCAGCGTGAGATCCACGTAGGGGCGGGAGACGAGGATGTCGTCCACGAGCCGAAGCGTCACGGGCCGTCGCGCATAGGGCGCCGCCAGCAGCACGGCAGAGACGTACTGGCTCGAGCGCCGCGCATCGATCAGAGCCTCGCCACCTTCGATTCCGCCGCCGAGCGTACGCACGGGAGGGCAGCCGTCGCGTCCCAGGATCTCGATCCGCGCGCCGAGGGCTTCGAGGGCGCGTACCAGATCGTCGATGGGTCGCTCGCGCATGCGGGCCGTGCCGTCGATCACGACCGGGCCCGGCGCGAGCGTTGCGGCCGCTAGCAGGAAGCGAGCCGTCGTTCCTGAAGCGCGCGCGTCGAGCGGCGCCGGCGGCACGCTCAGTCTTCCGCCCGTGCCCTGCACCCTCCAGCTGTCACCGGCCCTCGTCAGCGAGACGCCCAGCGCCACGAGGCAGCCGCGCATGGCCTCGATGTCGTCGCTCTCGAGGCAGCCCTCGAGGACGCTCTCGCCCTGCGCCAGCGCCGCCACCAGCAGTGCCCGGTTCGTGATGCTCTTCGAGCCCGGCAGCGTCACGATCGTATCGAGGGGCCCGCGCGGACGCACTTCGAGCGTCGGCGGAAGGCGCTTCATGGCCGGAACAGATTCTGTCATCGATGTCTCGCGCGCGGGACGGCTCCACGCTAGCAAGAGCGCTGCGTTGACACCCCTTCCTGCGTCCGTAACACTCCGTCGCCGCGAGATTTTTTCCGGTTCGAGCGACGCCGTCGAGTGCAGCGGGCCAACAAGCTCCCGCCTGCGCGCTGGGGCCGCCATGTGCCGGGGGGAGGCGTTCTTGCCCAAGGTCCTCGTCAGCGATTCGCTCTCGTCGCAGGGGCTCGAAATTCTCGAGCGTGCGCGCGGCTTCGAGGTGGTCTACACGCCCGGCCTTGCGCCCGGCGCCTTGCTCGAGGCCATCGCCGACGCGGATGCTCTCGTGATCCGCAGCGGCACCAAGGTCACGGGTGACGTGATCGCCCGCGCCGAGCATTTGCGCGTGATCGGCCGCGCCGGCATCGGCGTCGACAACGTGGACGTGGCGGCGGCCACGGCCCGCGGAATCGCGGTGCTGAACACGCCGGAAGGCAACAACATCACAACGGCCGAGCATGCCGTCGCATTGATGATCTCTCTGGCGCGCCACATCCCCCAGGCCACCGCGTCCATGAAGGCCGGCCAGTGGGAGAAGACCCGGTTCACGGGTCTCGAGCTCTTCAACCGCACGCTCGGGATCATCGGTATTGGCAACATCGGCAGGATCGTCGCCCAGCGCGCGCAGGGCTTCGGAATGCGCGTCGTGGCCTTCGATCCGCACATCGTTCCGGAGCTGGCTGCCAAGCTGGACGTCGAGCTGGTCCCGTTCGACGAGCTGTTGGCACGTGCAGACATCATCAGCGTCCACGTGCCGAAGACGAAGGAGACGACCGGGCTGCTCGGCTCCGATGCATTCGCCAAGATGAAGCCCGGCGTGCTGATCGTGAACGCGGCCCGTGGCGGCATCGTCAGCGAGGCGGCGCTGCTCGAGGCGCTCGAGGCCGGGAGAGTTGGCGGCGCGGCTCTCGACGTCTTCGAGAAGGAGCCACCGGACCCCCAGAACCCGCTCGTGCTGCACGAGAACGTGATCTGCACACCTCATCTGGGAGCCTCCACAGCGCAGGCGCAGGTGAACGTGGCCGTCGCGATCGCGGAGCAGGTGCGCGACTACCTGCTGAGCGGAGTGATCCGCAACGCCGTGAACGTGCCTTCCGTCTCGGCCGAGGTGCTGGAGCAGATCCGACCCTACGTCGTGCTGGCCGAGAAGCTCGGCCGCTTCCAGGGCCAGCTCTGCCCCGGGGCCATCGACGAGATCGAGATCGTCTACTCCGGCGATGTGGCCGAGCAGCGCGTCGCCCCGATCACGATCGCGGTGCTGAAGGGGCTGCTCGAGTCGGTGACCGATCGCGTCAACATGGTGAACGCGCCCGTGATCGCGCAGGAGCGCGGAATCAAGGTGATCGAGTCGAAGGTGAGCCGAACTCGCGACTTCGCGAGCGCCATCACGACGCGCGTACGCGGCTGCGTCGACCGCCTGATTGCCGGCGCGATCTTCCAGGGCGGACAGCCGCGCATCGTCCGCATCGACGACTTCATGCTCGAGGCGATCCCGGACGGCCCGACGCTGCTGCTCACCAACAACGACCGGCCCGGCGTGGTCGGCATGGTCGGCACGATTCTCGGCGAGGCGGGCATCAACATTGCGCGCATGCAGCTCGCCCTCGTCCGCGAGCGCAACGAGGCCGCCATGCTGGTCAACGTCGATTCGAGCCCCGGACCCGAGGTGTTGGAGAGGCTTCGCAGCCTGCCCAACATGATCGCCGTCCAGCTCGTGGAGCTCTGAGAATGACTACAGTCGTGGCCGTCGGCGCCCAATGGGGCGATGAGGGAAAGGGCAAGATCGTCGACTGGCTGGCGCCGCGGGCCGACCTCGTCGTGCGCTTTCACGGCGGCAACAACGCTGGCCACACGCTCGTGGTCGACGGTGAGAAGACCGTGCTCCATGTCGTGCCCGCAGGCGTGCTGCAGCCGGGCACCATCAACCTGATCGGTCCTGGTGTCGTGGTCGATCCCGACGTGCTGCTCGGCGAGCTGGACGCCCTCTCCGCTCGGGGCGTGCTCTGCGATCCATCGCGGGTGCGTCTCTCGGGGCACGCTCACGTGATCCTGCCCTGGCATAAGGCGCAGGATCTCGCGCGCGAGGAGAAGGCAGCCGAGCGCGCCATCGGTACGACGGGCCGCGGTATCGGCCCGACCTACGAGGACAAGGTTGCGCGCCGCGGCATCCGCGTGGCGGATCTTCTCGATGCGGCGCTGGTACGCGAGCGCATCGAGCAGATCGCCCCGGCCAAGAACTTCGAGCTCACGGAGTACTACCACTGGAAGGCTGTGGATCCGGAAGCCCTCGTCGCGCAATGCCTCGAGTGGGGCCGGCGCCTCGCGCCCTACGTCGATCACATCGGTCGCATCCTCGACCAGGCGCTGCGGCAGGGCAAGAGCGTGCTCTTCGAGGGTGCGCAGGGCACCTTTCTCGACATCGACCACGGCACGTACCCCTACGTCACCTCGTCCAACTGCGTGGCCGGTGCCGCGTGTACCGGCGCCGGCGTAGGACC